>JAEZBH010000343.1 GCA_023427285.1 Pseudomonadota bacterium | reverse complement strand
GCCCGGCGGGGTGTGGCGCAGGGCATTCGTGAGCAAATTGGCCAGCACTCTACCGATGCGCTTTTCATCCATCTGCACCTGGGCGACCTCCGGGCTAATCTTCCCTTCCAGCCGCACATTTTTCTGTCTCGCCTGCTCGGAGAACTGTTCGAGTGAGTCGGAAACCAGATCCGCGATGTAGGCCGGTTCCATCTCCATTTTCAGCCCACCTGCATCAATTTGCGACATCTCGAACAAATCATCAATCAGGTCGGAAAGCGATTTAACGTCGGCCTGGGCAGTTTTTAAGTAGCGCAGGCGTGTGGCCTCATCTTCGATCAGTCCATCCGCCAGAGCTTCGATAATGGCGCGGATAGATGTAAGTGGAGTACGCAGGTCGTGACCGGCCCACGCTACCAGGTCGCGGCGGAGCATCTCCACCTCAGCCTTTTTTTGTTCGGCAGCTTGCAATTGGGCCACCATATCGTTGAATGACTTCGCCAGGTCTGCCATTTCATCCCGGCCCACCACGGGCAGGCGGGTGTTTAGTTGTCCTTGGGACACCTGGCTTGCCGCAGCGTTTAACTGTTGTATGCGTGTCGTAATTGTTCCGGACAGGAACATTCCCACAACTACGGCAATCCCTGTCGCAAATATCAGCAGGATGGTTGCCAGGGTGAGATCGTGCTGGTTGAGAAACATCATCCGGGCTGTGATCCAAACGTTCAAAAAGGCAAGCAGTCCGGCAAATGTGTATCCAGCGGCCAGTGTCCAGCGAATACGCGGAGAATGGTTGATCCAGCCAGAGCGATAGCCCAGATATGCCAGGACAACAGAAAGCAGGCCAGAACCTCCCATTAGCACGGTCATCAGGCCCATCTCTTGAAGCGCCGGCTGCATCATCAGGTAGAACAGTCCCAGCCCGGCCAGCAGCACCAGCAGCGCGCCAAGAAGGAAGTAGGCAACCGGATTGTTTTTCAAAACTTGTGTCGTTTGCATTTTCGCCTCAAGGCTCAAAACGATACCCCACTCCCCAAACCGTTTGAAGGTAGTGGGGTGTGGCAGGATCCATTTCAATCTTTTCCCGCAGGCGGCGGATATGGACGGTTACCGTGCCTGGGTCAATATAGTTGGAGTCGCCCCATACCCGTTCCAAAAGCTGCTCGCGCGAAAAAACCTGCCGTGGGTGTTGGGCGAGAAGGTACAGCAGTTCAAACTCTTTGACCGTTAGTTCAGTTTCATTTCCGCGCACGGTCACAAGCCGTGTGGTTGGATCAATCATCAGGTCTGGGAAGGCAAGCGTTTGCTCCCCTGGCGAAGCAGTTTTTGCCCCTGTCCGGCGCAGCACCGCTCGTACGCGGCTGACCAGTTCTTGCGGGCTAAACGGTTTCATCACATAGTCATCCGCGCCCAGCTCTAACCCTGCTATCCGGTCAATTTCTTCCCGGCGCGCGGTGAGCATAATGATGGGAATATCGCTGCGCTCGCGCAGGCGGCGGGTGATTTCCCATCCATCCGCGCCTGGCAGCATTACGTCGAGGATTACCAAAGCGGGCAACGATTCGTTCAGCGATTGCAATGCCTGAATACCATTACGGATCACGGTTACGCTGTAGCCCGCTCTTCGCAGATACAGGCTGACCACTTCTCCAACACTGGGTTCGTCCTCGACAACGAGAATGGTATTTTCGCTCACCGGCGCTCCGTTCCTCAAGGGTGCAAAAGCAAACTGATTCTCTTCAATCATGATTATATTACGCTTCATTTTTACATATTTCCCAATTAAGAAGGCCAATAACCATTTGGTTCATGGTGGCCGGGACTTGTGGCTCATTTATCGATTGCCTTCCATGTTTGTACCAGAGAGACATTAATCGACGGGGAAGAAATTCTTACGAAAGCATTAACGAATTACGCCTCTGTTCATGATTTTGTAATGCCGGGATAAGGGTTCCGTAAGACGAAAAGTGCATGATGAGGGGGAAGGTAAACCGATCTTGTAGGAGGAAAAAATGCGAAAACAGTTGTTTTTCTTGTTCACGCTGTTCACGGTCAGCGTGCTTGCAGCCTGCTCTCCCCAGGCCAGTACCCAGAATGAGATGATGGCGACGAAACCGGCCGAAACGATGATGGAGGAGCAGGTTCCAGACACCGGTATGGAAGCGACGATGGAAATAACCTCTACGCCTGAGACGATGCAGGAAGAAACAATGGGCGCAGGTGCGATGATGGAAATAACCAGCACCCCAGAAATGATGGAAAATACCGCCACATCAGAAATGAAGGAAAGCACCCAGGAACCAATGATGGGCACAGAAACACCGGAAACGGGCATGATGGAAGAAACGGAAGGCATGGCGCCCGCCTGGTTCCATTCCCCGTTTACGGATGAAGTGACGGGTGAGCCGTTCCAAATCGCAGACTTCGAAGGCAAAGTGGTGCTGGTGGAAACCTTCGCCCAATGGTGCCCTACCTGCTTGCGCCAGCAGATGGAAATTGCGAAGCTGCAAGCGATGATGGGCATGCCTGAGGATCTGGTTACCGT
>JAEZBH010000318.1 GCA_023427285.1 Pseudomonadota bacterium | reverse complement strand
GAATGGCATTCCCTTCCATCGCAGTCCTCATTTCAGTAATAGTGATAGCAAGGTGATCGCACCCAAAATGCCGGTCCGATCTACTGCTTAAAGATATGATAGCACGCTTTCAAGAATTGTCAATATCGATTTTCATTTTCTTGATTTTATATTTAATTTTTTTGATATCACGCGCGCTTTCTTTGATTTTTTATTTCTCAATTTTCCTTAGTTCTCAGCTTTCCCGGTAGCACTGCATCGAACCGTGGTAAGTGAATCGCGCCATTCAGGCGCCCCTGGAAAAGGGATTCCAGGGAGTTTCGTCGCACAGTATGCAACAATATTCCCTGATTTCTTTCTTCGGGCTTTCACAGCAGACCACGGTTAAGTGCAGTGCTGCCGCTTTCCCCATTTAGCGTGAAAAAACCTGTTATTCCGTGTCGTTCATGGCGTATTTGCAAACAGAGTCACGATATTCCTCATTAGTCAGACAATTCAAAGGGTGTTACACTAGCTTTTGCGAATTATCCCCATTTTCCCTTTTGGAGGACTGCATGGTTGAATATCCTGCCGAGCCGTTCCGCATTAAAACCGTCGAGCCCATCCGCCGGATTGGGCCGGAGGAGCGGCAGTCTGCGATGAAAGCTGCCGGGTACAACCTATTCACGCTGCGCGCCGAGGACGTGTACATCGATTTACTTACCGATTCGGGCACCGGAGCGATGAGCCAGGACCAGTGGGCGGCAATGATGCGCGGCGATGAGTCATACGCCGGGGCGCGCTCGTACTTCCGCCTGGCGGACGCAATGAAGCAGATTTTTGGGTTTGAATACTTTGTCCCCACCCACCAGGGCCGCGCGGCGGAAAACATCCTCGCCTCCCTTCTGGTCAAACCGGGCATGCTGATCCCCTCAAACATGCACTTCGACACCACGGATGGCAACATCCGCGCGCGCGGCGGCCGCCCCACCAACCTGGTGATCCAGGAAGCATACGATCCGACCAACCGTCACCCCTTCAAAGGCAATATGGATCTCGCTCGCCTGCGCGCCTTTATCGAGGAAACCGGGCCGGAGAAGATCCCCTTTGGCACCATCACCGTCACCAACAATGCGGGCGGTGGGCAGCCGGTCTCGATGGAAAATATCCGCGCTGTATCGGCGCTGTACCGCGAGTACGGCATCCCCTTCTTCATTGATTCCTGCCGCTACGCGGAGAATGCCTACTTCATCCAGCAGCGGGAACCGGGCTATGCCACGAAATCCACGCTGGAAATTGCCCGCGAGATGTTTGCCCTGGCCGATGGCGCCTGGATGAGCGCGAAGAAGGATGCGCTGGTGAACATCGGTGGGTTCCTGGCCGTGCGCGACCACGCGCTGTTCCAGCAAATATCTAACGAGCTGATCCTGCGCGAAGGCTTCCCCACCTACGGCGGGCTGGCTGGTCGCGATCTGGATGCGATGGCGGTTGGCCTGTGGGAAGGCCTGGACGAAAGCTACCTGGCTTACCGCACCGGGCAGACTGCCTACCTGGCGAACAGGCTGCTCGAAGCAGGCATCCCCATTATCGAGCCTGCCGGCGGACACGCCATTTATCTCGACGCGGGCCGCCTGCTGCCCCACATTCCGCACGCTGAGTTCCCCGGGCAGGCGCTCGCCGCCGCGCTGTACCTGGAAGGGTGCATCCGCGGCGTGGAGATTGGCTCGGTGATGTTCGCCTATCCCAACCCCGACACAGGTGAGATGGTGTACCCCCAGCTCGAGCTGGTTCGCCTGGCCCTGCCCCGCCGCGTGTACACTCAGACGCACATGGATTACGTGGTGAAGGTGCTGGCTTCGCTGGCCGAAAACCGCGAAAAGCTGCGCGGCTACAAGCTCACCTACGCTGCCCCGCTGCTGCGGCACTTCACCGCGCGGTTCGAGCCGCTGGCATAAGAGGCCTGTGATGAAACGGTCCTTTTTCGTTCTGGTGCTTGTGCCCGCCTTCCTCGCGCTGCTAGCCGGCTGCTCAGCTATGCCCCAGGTAAGCACGTTGGAGGGCGCGGAACGCGACGCGGCGGTAACCCTGGTAGACCCGGTCGCCGACAACGTATTTGCCGGGATGAATGAGGGCGACTATACGAAGTTCGCGCGCGACTTTGACGTCAACATGGGGAAGGCGCTCAACGAAAAAGCATTCACCGAGATGATGGAGACCTTTGACGAGCGCATTGGCAAGTACCAGTCGCGCGAGGTCACCAAAGTGGAGCGGGTGGACGAGGTCGTGGTCGTCTACTACTCCGCCGACTTTGAGAAGGAGCAGGACGTCGCGGTCAGCGTAAGCGTGCGTGAGAGTACCCCGCCGCAGGTCGCCGGGCTGTGGTTCGACTCGCCAAAGCTTCGAGAAAAGTAAGGGTTTGGATTATTAAAAAGTTCAGTATGGTGGGTGTTACACACTTACCATGCTGAACTTTTTAATAATCCAACGAAGAAATCAAAGGCGCTTAGCTTCTTGCCAGAGCGCTTCCATCTCGTCCAGGGTCATCTCCGTGAGCTTGCGGCCTTGCTCGCGTGCGCCTTGCTCGATGTGGGCAAAGCGCTCCTTGAAGCGCTGGTTGGCGCGGCGTAGAACAGTCTCCGCGTCGGCTTTGTGCCAGCGCACCAGGTTGACCATTGCAAACAGCAGGTCACCCAGCTCGTTCTCGCGCTCCTCGTCCGTCTCGGCTTCCTCAATTTCGCGCCACTCCTCCAGCAGTTTGTCCTTCACGCCCTGGATATCGGGCCAGTCGAAGCCCACGTGCGCCGCGCGGCTCTGGTATTCCTGCGACTGCATCAGCGCGGGCAGCGCCTTGGGCAGGTTGTCGAACATGCCCTTCGGCTTCTCTTCATCTTTGCCCTTTGCTTTGCGCTCAGCAGCCTTCAGTTCTTCCCAGTTCTTCAGCACGCCCGCAGTGCCTTCTACCGACGTTTCGCCAAACACGTGCGGGTGGCGGCGGACAATCTTACTGTGGATACCCTGCACCACCTCGGCAAAGGTAAAGTCGCCGTCCTCGCTGGCAATCTGCGACAGCATCACCAGGATG
>JAEZBH010000303.1 GCA_023427285.1 Pseudomonadota bacterium | reverse complement strand
GCTACGCTCGATGCAGAAATCGACGGCTTCCTTCAGCTAATGGCGCACGATGAGGAGAAGGCCACGTTCCTCACCCCGGCCATGCGCGAGAACTTCCGCGTTACCATCCGCTGCGCTTTTGAGGCAGGCTGTTTGCACCTGGCCTTTTTGGAGATTGGCGGAGAGAAAGCCGCCGCCTACCTGAGTTTTGATTACCTGGAACGGCTGTGGGTGTACAATTCTGGCCTCGATCCGCAGTTTATGGAGTATTCTCCCGGCTGGGTGCTGCTGGGCGAAATTCTGAAGTGGGCCAATGAAAACGGTCGCAAAGGTTTCGACTTTATGCGCGGCGACGAGGATTACAAGTTCCGCTTTGGCGCGCAAAAGCGCGACGTGATGCGGGTGACAATCGAACGATAAATATAACGCGGCTGTAAACCGCCGCAAATAGGAATGAATGAAACCAACCCTGCCTCTTCCGCAGCCGCTCTGCGCGGCTGAAGTGCCTTCCTTTACCAATACATCCGTAGTGGTTCGGTTGCCGAATATTGCGCGCCGCGTGCTGGCGGAAAATCACCTGCCGCCTGCCGCGGTGGAGATGATCCAATCGCTCATCGATGAAATCCCCGATGCGCCAGTGCGCCCGGTGGAGCTTCCGCTGGCGGCGCACGCCGGGGAATGGGATGAATATATCCGCCCGTACGTCGGCAAAAACTGGCTCGATGTTCCCTGGTTCTTTGCCGAGGAATATTTCTATGTTCGTATTCTAGAGGCAACCGGATATTTCGCCCCTGGCGACGGGCTGCGGCGCGACCCGTACCTGGCACAGAAGCAGCTTGGCCTGCTGGCGGCGCGGAGCGATCTGGACGTGCTCGCCCAACAGGTGCGCGTTGCGCTGGCGCTGCCCGAAGATGGCAGGCTTGATGCTCTGAACCGCCTGCTGCTGGTGGACCTGTGGGGCAACCAGAACGATCTAAGCATGTGGCCTGTCCGCAAGGAAGGCGGGGAGCTGAGCGGGGGTTCGGCTGGTGCCGAGATACAGTCCGCAGAAGAGCATGTGCTGGCGGATGACCGCGCCGCCCTGCTGGCTTTTCTCGAATCGCGCAAAGGCCGGGCGGTGGAAGTGGTAATCGTGCTCGATAATGCGGGGTACGAGCTGGCAGCCGACGTTGCGCTGGCAGATTTTCTGCTGGAGGGCAAGCTGGCTGAGCGCGTGGTGCTGCATACCAAGTCACATCCGGTCTTTGTCTCGGATGCGTTGAATGCAGACGTTCACGACACGCTGGATGCCATGCTGCTCAACGAGAGCTTTGCCGCCCGCGAGCTGGCCGTGCGGATGCGCACCGCCCTGCTCACCGGGCAGCTGCGCGTGCGCCACCACCCCTTCTGGACTTCGCCGCTGCCGCTGTGGGAAATGCCCGCCGACCTGCTGGAAGAACTGAGCACAGCGGATTTGCTCATCTCCAAAGGCGATGCCAACTACCGCCGCCTGCTGGGCGACCGGCACTGGCCGCTGGACCTGCCTTTCCAGCAGGTGGTCAACGGGTATCCGTTTGCGGTGCTGGCACTCCGCACGCTGAAGTCGGAAATTGCCGTAGGCATTCCGTCTGAGAAGGTTCCTGCAAGCGACCCCGACTGGATAATCAACGGCAGGTGGGGGTTGATTCAGTTTTCAACCGCGGTACAATAAAGCAGGCAGACAAACAACGCAAGGGAATTCCATGAAACTTCACCTCTTCGATACCTTTACACGCAGCACGCGTGCGTTTGAGCCGCTCAAACCGCCCCAGGTTGGCATGTACACCTGCGGCCCCACTGTCTACAACTACGCGCACATCGGCAACCTGCGCACCTACATCTTTGAAGACATCCTGCGCCGCGTTCTGGAGTTCAACAACTACCAGGTCAAGCACGTGATGAATATCACCGACGTAGGCCATCTGGTTTCCGACGCCGACACGGGCGAAGATAAGATGGAGAAAGGCGCTCGCCGCACCGGCAAGAGCGCCTGGGATATCGCCAAGTTCTATACCCAGGCCTTCCAGGAAGACCTGGTCCGGCTTAACATCCTCCCGCCGACGATCTGGTGCGCTGCCACGGACCATATCCAGGAACAGATTGATATGATCCGCTGCATCGAAGAGAAGGGCTATACCTACCAGACTTCCGATGGCGTTTACTTCGATACCGCCCGCCTCTCCGATTACGGCGAGCTGGCGCGGCTGGATATCGAAGGCCTGCAGGCGGGCACGCGCGTCGATATGGGCGAAAAGCGTAATCCGACCGACTTTGCGCTGTGGAAGTTTAGCCCAAAGAACGAACAGCGTCAGATGGAATGGGACAGTCCCTGGGGAACTGGCTTCCCCGGTTGGCACATCGAATGCTCGGCCATGTCTGCAAAGTATCTGGGGCCGTACTTCGATATTCACACCGGCGGCGAGGACCACATCTCCGTGCACCACACCAACGAAATCGCCCAGACCGAAGCGTGCCACGGCACCCGGCTGGCGAACTTTTGGATGCACGGCTATTTCCTCCAGCTCGATGGCGAGAAGATGTCGAAGTCGACCGACGAGTTCCTGCGCGTGCAGGCGCTCATCGACCGCGGCTACGATCCGCTGGCTTACCGTTTCTTCTGCCTCAGCGCAAACTACCGCGCCAAGCTCACCTTTAGCTGGGAAGGGCTGGATGGAGCGGCAAAGGCGCTCGACCGCCTGCGCAGGGCCGTCCACGAAATGGGCGAGCCCGGCAGTGTGGATGAAGAATACATGGACCGCTTCGAAAAGGCGGTTAACGATGATCTGAACATGCCCGTGGCAGTATCGCTGGCCTGGGACCTGCTCAAGAGCAGCCTGCCCGCCGCGACCAAGAAAGCCACAATGCTGCAGTTTGACCGCGTTTACGGCCTGCGGCTGGCGGAATGGAAGCCCAAAGAAGAGGAAGACGCGCCTACTGAAACCGTCGCCCTGCTGGCGGAACGGACCAAAGCCCGCGCGGAAAAGCGCTGGAAAGACGCCGATGCCATCCGCGACCAGATCAGTGCTGCCGGGTACGAAGTAATCGACACACCCCAGGGGCCCAAACTTAAGAAAAAAGGATAAAGCCTACTTGAAAACTGTAGTAAAAATTGTGCTGGCCGCGGCCATTTTGCTCTTAAGCCTCTCCACCGCGCTCGCGCAGCCAAAATCCGCTCATGCAGCGCCAGCCGCTTCCCCCGCTGACCTGATCAGCGGCGTGAATGCCTACCGGGCATCGGTTGGACTGGAGCCTTATGCCGTTGACGGCGGCCTGATGGCGCTGGCGCAAAGCCATTCTGACTACCAGGCGTCGATTGAAACCTGCACGCACCTGCGCGCCGATGGCACCGGCCCAGGCGATTACGGAATCTCCGCTGAAAACATCGCCTGCGGGCAGAACCTCTCGGTAGAAGGAGCCATCTACTACCAGTGGGCTGACGAACTGCATCTCTCCACCATGCTCGGCCCTACCAGTGGATCTGTTGGCGCGGGGATGGCGGTAGCGAATGGCACGGTCTATTACACGCTGACGGTGAAGCGCGGGTCGGGTGAATTTTCCTATACACCTCCGCAAAATACGGAGGGTGGCGCGCAAGATCAGGCAGGAAGTGGTTCTGGCGATAACAGCGCGAGCAGTTCCAGCAGCGTCAACGCGGGCGTGATGCTGCAGCAAGCCGTAACAAATACACCGGATGCAGACGGCGCAATCACGCATATCGTCCAGTACGGCGATACGCTTGTGGGGATCGCCGAGTTGTACGGCGTGCCCATGAGCGAACTGATCGGGATGAATAAGCTGGATCCGAATAACCCGGCCATTTGGGAGCGGCAGGTGATTATTGTCCGGCTGGCCTTTACCGCTACGCCGTTCGTGACGCAAACCTTCACCCCCCGCCCGCCAACGCGCACGCCCATGCCCTCACGGACTCCGCGGCCAACGCGAACGGCCACGGTCTATCACACTCCGCTGCCCACTGCGACGGCAACATCGGAACCGCTGATCAAAATTCCTTCTCTGGATACGCTCGGACCGATGCGAAATGTGATGGCGTATGCCTTCATCGGGATCAGTGTGGTGGGGCTGCTGGTGCTGCTGTTCACATCGTTCCTACCGGGGCGCAAGAGCTAAACGATACAAAAATGGGCCATTCGCAGCGATAGCGATTGGCCCATTTTTGATTTTTCGAAACCCCTTGACAACCTACCGGTCGGGGTGTAAAATCCTGCCTCGTTGCCTGAGAAAAAGAAATTGTCAGACAATAAGCCAGCAAGTGAGATGGCGGACAGAACGCTGAGGGCTTTCCAGAAAGCGAAATGGAAAGAAATCCGATAAAAAATGGAGAAACCCTTGACAGTAAAAGCGTGATGTTGTAAAATCTCTGTCTCGCAAGCAAAGCAGGATCAAACCCGAGGGACGCGGAGAGCGCGGATCCGGGGGATCCAGAACAAACGAAACGGCAGGAGATCGTCGGGATGACGAGTGGGAGCCGG
>JAEZBH010000243.1 GCA_023427285.1 Pseudomonadota bacterium | reverse complement strand
GGCGCGAATGCGCTCGGCGACGTCGTCGATGATTTCATCCTGCGCTTCGTATTCCTCCTCAAACAGGGCGTGGTCCTGCTTGAAGTGGCGACCGGTTACGTTCCAGTGAAAGGCGCGTGCCTGCACGTAAAGCGTGAATTCATCTGCCAGTATTCGATTAAGAACGTCTGTGACAGCTTTGCGTGCTTCGGCGGAAAGGCCGATTTTAGGATTTTCGCTTGCGTCTTCGGCCATATGGCTCTCCTCCGTTTTATATGTGCAGGCGTTCAATCGATACAGTCTCAAGATATCGTGTGTTCGGTGTGATGCAAGTAATCGACCCGATGATATTTCTTGGTCTGAATAATCGAAAATTCCAATGTTATTCCCTGTCGCATTCCAGTGTCACACGGCCCAATGTCACGTCACACGGCGGCGGTCAGCCGAACAGCCAGCGCCAGAGCAGCGGCAGCATGACGGTGGTGGCAAGTCCCGCCACGGTCAGCGCCAGCCCGGCGATGCTGAGTGCCTGCGGGGCCACGCGCGCCACATGCTGGTTGCCTACAATGTGCGCGGCCATGCCCAGCGCCAGCGCGTAGCTTTCCGGGTCGCTCTCCCGCTCGCGCTTCAGGCAGACGGGCAGCACCGCCACGCCAACAAGACCGGTCAGAATGACCAGGCCCGCCGCCAGATCGCTTGGTCCGCCCATCCGCTCCATGATGGCAATGGCGAACGGGCTGGTGACGGATTTGGTGCTCAGCGCCTGTATCATGTTGGTTGAAACGCCGAACAGGCGGGCCAGTGCCACCGCCGAGACGACGCCGGTGAGCGAGCCGATCAGCAGCGCGCCCATCAGCGCCTTGCCCGCCGAGAGAATGAGCGCCCGCTGTCGGTAAATCGGCAGGCCGAAGGCAACCGTCGCCGGACCCAGCAGCCAGCGCAGCGGCTCGGCGCTGTGGGTGTAGCCGGCAACCGGCAGGCGCAGCAAAGCCAGCCCCGCCAGAATCAGCAGCGCGGCGATGAGAATCGGGTTGGCCAGCGGGTGCTGGCGCAGCAGGGCGCTGATGCGCATGGCGACCCAATAGGCAAGGAATGTGGCCGCGATGCCGCCCGCCATGCTCGCCCAGCCGCTCATGTGTGCCTCCAGACTGCTCATTGGCCCGCCTTCTTCCGGCGCAGCGCCTTGTAGGCATAGGCGGTCACGACGCCGGTGATGAGGGTGGAGAGCACGATGACGAGCGCCAGCCGCCCGATCTCGCTCACCAGTTCCTCCCGGTGCAGCGCCAGGCCCACGGCGGCGGGGGTAATCAATACGCCAAGAATCTTCAGCAGCCATTCGGCGCCGGCTTGCGTGGTGCGGGCAAACGCAGGGAAGGCCGCCATCAGCGCCACATAGGCGGCAAGGCCCAGCACCGGCCCCGGCAGTCCCGCATGGCGGCTCGCCCATTGTCCCAGCAGCGCCAGCGCTACAAGGGCGGCAAGGCCGGGAAGGGTGGAAATCGCCGAACGCAAATAATGCTGTGCCATGAGGCATGGCCTAGCCTTGGGGCGCGCCGATCACAAGCCCGCAAGAAGGGCGGGTGCCGCACGGAAGGGGCAGACGCGCCGCCTGCCCGGCGCTATACCGCAGCGGCGTTCTCTCTTTTGCCATGCAGGAAGCCATCATGCCTCAGTTCATCATCCAGTGTTGGGACAAGCCTCAGTCGCTGGAATTGCGCGCCGCCACCCGTCCGGCGCATCTGGACTATGTGAACTCCGGCGCGGTGAGGCTGATCGCCGTTGGCCCCATGCTGACCGAAGAGGGCCAGCCCTTCGGCTCCCTGCTCATCATTGAGACGGAAGATCGTGCTGCTGCCGAGCGGTTCGCCGCTGAAGATCCTTACGCCAGGGCGGGCCTGTTCGAACGGGTGGAGGTGACGGCGTGGCGGCAGGTGTTTCCGGCCTGAACGGCAGGTAAGCCGGTCTGACAGGTGTGGCGCGCATACCGCGCTTTGCACAAAAACGACTCTGACCAGTTGGGCCGTGCCGGGCGGCATGGCGCGGAAACGGGCGGTTTGATCCGGTCTCAGGCCGGCGAAAACCGCGCATTTCCAAGGGTTCCGGCCATTATGGCTTGGGTGGGGCAGGCTGCCCCAAATTCAGGTCAAAAAAATTCAGACATATTATTGCTGCGCTTGCTGTGGTGGGGCTCGCTCGATATAAGCGCCGGTCCGCCGCAATCCGCCGGTAATAATGTCGGTTTATGCCGGGCGCTCTGGCATCCCCAAGCGAGGCTATTATTTAATGACTCTGCGCAACGTCGCAATTATCGCTCACGTCGATCATGGCAAGACCACACTGGTCGATCAGCTTTTCCGCAACTCGGGTACGTTCCGAGACAACCAGCGCGTTGAAGAGCGCGCCATGGACAGTGGCGATCTGGAGCGCGAGCGCGGCATTACCATTCTCGCCAAGTGCACCTCCGTCACCTGGGGCGACACCCGCATCAACATCGTCGACACGCCGGGCCACGCCGACTTCGGCGGCGAGGTTGAGCGCATCCTCTCCATGGTCGATGGCGTCATTCTTCTGGTGGACTCCGCCGAAGGCCCGATGCCGCAGACCAAGTTCGTGACCAGCAAGGCGCTGGCGCTGGGCCTGCGCCCGATCGTGGTCGTGAACAAGATCGACCGCCCGGATGGCCGCCCGGACGAGGTTCTGAACGAGATCTTCGATCTGTTCGTGGCGCTTGACGCAACGGAAGAGCAGCTGGACTACCCGGTTCTCTACGGTTCGGGCCGCGGGGGCTACGTGTCGGAAGATCCGGCAGCCCGTTCGGGTACGCTGGCGCCGCTGTTCGAGCTGATCGTCAGCCACGTCACCACCCCGAAGGTTGGCTCGGTTGATGAGCCGTTCGCCATGCTGGCCTCGCTGCTGGACCGCGAGCCGTTCCTTGGCCGCGTGCTCACCGGCCGCGTGCAGCAGGGCCGCCTGAAGGTCAACGATCCGATCAAGGTTCTGAACAAGGACGGTCAGGTGGTTGAGCAGGGCCGCGCTTCCAAGCTGCTGGCTTACCGTGGTCTTGAGCGTCAGCCGGTTGACGAGGTGAAGGCGGGCGACATCGTTGCCATCGCCGGTCTGACCGTCGGCACCGTGGGCGAGACCATCGGCGCGCTGGCGTTGGAAAAGGCCATCGAGGCCCAGCCGATCGATCCGCCGACCCTGTCCATGCGCTTTGCCGTGAACGACTCGCCGCTGGCGGGCCGCGATGGCGACAAGGTCACCAGCCGCATGATCCGCGATCGCCTGATGCGCGAAGCCGAAGGCAACGTGGCCATCAAGATCACCGAGAGCGCCGAGAAGGACAGCTTCGAAGTGGCAGGCCGCGGCGAACTTCAGCTGGGCGTGCTCATCGAGACCATGCGCCGCGAGGGCTTCGAGCTTTCGATTTCGCGTCCGCGCGTGCTGTTCCAGACCGACCCGGCCACCGGCCAGCGTCTTGAGCCGTACGAAACCGTGCAGGTTGACGTGGACGAGGAATTCGCCGGCGTCGTCGTGGAAAAGCTGGGCATGCGCAAGGCGGAAATGACCGACATGCGCCCGTCCGGCGGCGGCAAGACCCGCATCGTGTTCCGCGCGCCGTCGCGCGGTCTCATCGGCTACCACGGCGAGTTCATGTCGGACACCCGCGGCACCGGCATCATGAACCGCTCGTTCGAGGACTACGGTCCGTACAAGGGTCCGATCTCGGGTCGTCAGAACGGCGTGCTCATCTCGCTGGGTGCGGGCCAGGTCGCTGGCTACGCGCTTCAGGGTCTGGAAGAGCGCGGCATCATCATGGTGTCGCCGGGCGATGACGTTTACGAGGGCATGATCATTGGCGAGAACGCCAAGGAAAACGACCTTGAGGTCAACCCGCTGAAGTCCAAGCAGCTCACCAACTTCCGCGCGTCGGGCAAGGACGAGAACATCCGTCTCACCCCGCCGAAGAAGATGACGCTGGAACAGGCCATCGCATACATTGCCGACGATGAGCTGGTGGAAGTGACCCCGAAGGTCATCCGCCTGCGCAAGCGTTTCCTCGATCCGCACGAGCGCAAGCGTCACGCCCGCTCCGCTGCTGCCGAGTAAGCGCGCACGGCGAGCCGTCGGCTACAGGTTCGTCACGGGGGAAGGGTCCGGAAGAGCAATCTCCGGGCCCTTTCTTTTGGGTGCATGTGGAAATGATTTCATTTGCGAGGGTCGCGGACCCTCGCGCTCCCACTCGTTTTTTCAGGTGAGGCGGCTCCGGGCATGGCAGCATGCTGAACGGGCGGTTTTCTTGCAGGGCCGCATCCTTGATGCCGCGTGCCGCGCACTGGCTTACTCCGTTGCCCTGACGGTGATTTTCACTCCTTTGGCGTTTTCTTCCCTGACGATGACCTGCGCCCCGAACGCGTGCCGGATCAGCAGATGATCGGGGGCGAGCCATTCCATCGCGGCCCACGGTCCGTTCCAGGGCCCGGCTCTGGCCGAGTTGTGGCCGTTCTGTGCAATGAAGACGTGGCCGCTCTCCGCCAGCATTTCATCAGGCTCAATCAGGGCAATCTGGGTGGAGAAGCCCGTTGTCGAGCCGCACTCCCGTTGGAACAGAACGGCGTTGTGCCGCCCGTCGGGTGAGAGTTTCCGCTGGAAGATCAGGGTATCGCACGGCGCATCGCAGCCCGTCAGGCAGAACAGCAACCCGGCCATCAGGCAGAACAGCAGGCGGCCCGACAGCATGGCAGTTGTGAGAGCGACTTTCGGGCAAAACGCATGTTTTGCGGTTAAGAAAGTGCGACCAACCAGATACTTAGAGCGGCGACCTGCTGCAAGCTGGTCGCAAACCGCTCTAAGCGCGGCTCTGCGGGGCGTCATGGCCCAGTTCCGCTTTATGGCCCAAATCTGCGTTATGTCCCAGTTCCGCGTTACGGCTCAGATTCCCTGTTATGGCGCAGATTCGCGCTGTCTTTGGGACGCACTTAAGGGAGAACGCACTTAAGGAAGGATGCACTCAAGGAAGCAGGGCAGCGCTAATAACGTCAGGGCTGATAATTTCGGGACTGATAACGTCAGGCGAATTCTTGGATGAACCGTAACATGACGCTGTCAGCCGGGCCACGATGCCATGGTCGTATATGGAGCAAGCCGGAGGTTTATTGGGCGCCACCCTTTATTCCGCGCACGTTTCGACAAAACGGCAGGCGCGATAGAGTGATAGGGAGGCGCAGTAGGGGCGCTGATAGTTTGTGCGCCTCCGCGCCCTGATAGTTTGTACGCCTCCGCGCCCTGATAGTTTGTGCGCCTCCGCGCACGGGGGCCCTCCTGCAAAATAGTAAAACCCCTCTATCCCTGCGTAATCTCAATGCGGGAAATTCTGCCACCGGCGATGGTGTACTTGCCCACGA
>JAEZBH010000214.1 GCA_023427285.1 Pseudomonadota bacterium | reverse complement strand
TACCATCAGCCGCAAAAGGATCAATTCAGGCGCAGGGCAGTTTCACATTTACGCCAACACGGGTGACGCAGTCACCCGTGTTGGCTTAAATGTGAAACTGTTTTATATCCGCTTGCGGTTCTGGCGTAAGCGGCGGCGGGCGACCATATTCTGCTGCGGCGAGCCCACCTGCATGCGCTCCGCCTGCGTAGACCGGCGGTACACGTAAGGGTCTTCTTCCACTTCCACCTGCACCGCGCTGGTGGCGCGGATGGGCGGTGCGCCCGCAGTCGCCCGGACCACGTACACCCCAGGTAACACCGGGCGTCCGTAGTCGTCGTAGCCGTCCCAGTAGAAGGTGTGCGGGCGGGCCGTGCGGCGGCGGTTGTCGAGCAGGGTAGCGTGTACGTCGCCTTCCTCATCCAGCACTTCCAGCGTCACCCGCGCCGGGTGGTTGAGGTCCAGCCGCAGGGTGAGATTCTTGCTCTCTTCCGGCAGGCCGGGGGTAAAGCGCTGCGTGTCGACCGTCAGCTCCAGCGAGAGCTGGTTGGCGCGGTAGAGGAACATGCCCAGCAGCATCGAGGCCAGCAGGATGGCAGGAATGGTAGCGGAGGGCAGGCGGTTGGCGTTTTCCAGCAGCTTTTCCCAGCCTTCGGTTTCGGCAGGCACAGCATAGCGCACCCGGCGGGTGAGGGATGTGGCATTCCCAGCCTGGTCGCGGGCTTCAACAGTGATGGAATTGTCGCCCTCAAACAGCGACAGGGTGGTCTGGAAGTCGCCCAGCGTGCCTACCTGCACCGGCTGCTGGTTGACCGTCAGCGACGCGCCGGGGCTGGTGGAGCCAGAGAGCAGAATCTGCGGGTCGGAGAACTGCGCACCCTCCGTGACGTTGAGCGAGAGGGCCGGTCCGCGCGTTTTTACGCGCACCATTCGCTCCATCGTGGCGATGTTGCCCACGTCATCAATGGCGGTGACACTGATGCGCTGGTCGCCTTCATCCAGCAGCAGGTCAAACCGGAAGCGTCCATCCGGCGCGACCGGCACGTTCTGGTTGTTGATCTTCAAGGTCACACCGGCGGGAGCCACACCCTCCACCGTAACCAGCGGGTTGTTGATCCACGCGCCCTCCATCGGGCTGGTGATCGCTACCTCGGGCGCGCCGGTGACCAGCTCGATGGTGCGAGTAACGGCGATGGTATTGCCCGCCGGGTCGACGGCTTTGATCTGCAGGCGGTTGGCGCCTTCAAACAGCGTCACCTGGGTGCGGAACCGCCCGGCGCCATCCACCGTGATGGGCTGGAAGGATTCGTTGATCCAAATGGTGGCGTTTGAGTCGGTCACGCCCTCTACCGTCAGCATGTCTTCACGCACGCGCGTGCCATCCTGCAGGTTGAGCAGCTGCAAGTTGGGCGGCAGTGTACCCACCAGCAGTACCACCGAAGTGGATTTGGAGCGCACGGAACCGTGCGCGCTGATCTCGATGCGGTAGCTGCCATCGATCACCGGCTGCCCGGTTCTGTTCGCGCCATCCCACACCAAAAAGTGCTGCCCGGGTGATTGGTTTATGTTTTCCAGCAGGCTGCGGATCACGCCGCCGTTCGCGTCCAGCACCGCCGCGCTCACCTGGGCTTCTTCAGAAAGGGTATAGTTGAGCATGGCGCTGTCGTAGCTGTTATCCTGATTGGGCGAGAGGAACTGCGGCACCCCGGTGATGGTAATCTCCGGCGTGCGCAGCCAGTCGGCAACAAATGTCACCGACAGCAGGATCACCACTGCGCCAATGGTCAGCGCCATGTACAGCGTGCCGGGAGAGCGCTCTTCCCGGCTGACGGATCGCTGTCGCGTGGTGTTTGATGCGTAACGCTGGCGCTGCATAATCCTCAGGAACTCAATCTAACTCAATCTTGATAATATCGTCCGGGCGCTGTTTTTTGGGATCGCGCCGGGGCAGGTTTTCGGGCACAGGCAGGGGCGTGTATTCGCCCTTCTTTTCCTGCTGCAAAGCTGCGGCTTGCGCCGGTTGAACCTTCGCTTCTGGTTTCTCCTCGCGTTGAGGCATTCCGCGCAGGCTTTGCAGTGCATTGCCCAGTATGCCCGCGAATTTTCCTTCAGATTGTCTCTCTTCTTCCACATCAACCAGCCGGGCATTGATCGCCCTTTGGTCTCGCGCGAGCTTTGCTTCGCCGCGGTGGGCTACCCGCCCCACCAGCAGCGGGTGCTCGACAAAGTCGCGCACAATCTCCAGGCCCACTGCCAGCAGAGCACTGTACAGGGCGCTTTCCCACAGTCCAGGAACGATCCAGGCAAAGTCGGCGGTGGAATAAACCGCTCCGGCCGGGTCTTGGGCCAGCCAGCGCGCCAGGGCAAAGTGCCCCGCGAGCAGCCCGGCAGCCCCACCCAGGGTAACCGCCACGGCGCGCCAGGGGTGCTTCTGCTGCGTCCAGGTTTGCTCGCAGACCGCGCCGATCAGCCCGGCGGTCATGCCCCAGAGCACTACCTGCAGCAGGTGATACAGCAGCACGGTGGGGTTGGGGGCCAGCGGCTCGATCAGCAGTCGGAGCGTTTGGAGCGAATTGGCATCGCCAAAGCGTTCCAGTAACCTGCTCACCTGTGGAGCAAGCCCCATGTTGGCGACCCAATCGGCATGCTGGCCGGTCATGCCAAAGAAGAGCTGCCCCCACAGTGCCGCCAGCGCGCCGATCCACGCTCCGCGGCGGCCCCACCACAGCCCGCCCAGCAGCGGCGCGAGCCATTCGAGGTGGGCCTGCGCCAGCCACGGCGCGGTGAGCACCAGCAGCGTGCCGCCCAGGTTCTGGATAAACAGCCGCTGCCCCAGTAGGGCCACTGCCAGGAACAGCACGGCCACGTAGACCGAAACGCTGTACAGCGGGTACACGGCGGCGATGATGGCGAGAAAATATGCTACCGGAGGCGACCACAGCAGCACAAAGAACACCGCAGTGGTGATCACAGCTTCCCACGGTGCCGGGTAGGTGGGCAGGGCTGCCATCAGCGCGTACAGCGCCGCCGAGAGTCCCCCAGCTACCAGCACCCGCTCCACTTTGGAGAGATTGCGGCGGAAGAAGCCATGCGGAACTTGCAGCAGTGCAGCCATTTTCCTACGTCCGTTCCAGGTACCGCGGGCCGCGCGGTGTAAATTGGTGGTTCCACGGCGAGGCAGGGCGGGCGTGGGTGCGCGCCCATGTGCGCAGCTGCGCGATCTGCCCTTCCATGGTGCGCGAGAGCGGGATCATGGTGGAAAGGTTCTTCACTAAGTCTTCATCGCACAGCTCGCGCCCGGCCTCAAACGCATCGTACAGGCCAGAGATCACCACCTGCTCGATCTCCGCGCCCGAGTAGCCCTCGCTTTTGCTCGCCAGCATGGGCAGGTCAAAGCCCAGCGGGTTGCGGCCCCGCCGCGCCAGGTGGATGGCGAAAATCTCGCCCCGCTCGTCTTCGCTGGGCAGGTCGATAAAGAAAATCTCGTCAAAGCGGCCCTTGCGCAGCACTTCGGGCGGCAGGATGGCAATATCGTTGGCAGTGGCAACCACGAACACCGGCGCGGTCTTTTCCTGCATCCAGGTGAGGAAGTTGCCAAACACGCGCGCGGTCGTTCCAGCATCCGAAAGGTGCGAGGAGGCGACGCCCGCCAGCCCCTTCTCCAGCTCGTCCAGCCACAGCAGGCAGGGGGCCACCGATTCGGCCAGCCGCAGCGCGGTGCGCATATTCTGCTCGGAGGACCCCACCAGCTCGCTGAACAGGCTGCCCAGGTCCAGGCGCAGCAGGGGCATCTGCCACTGGCTGGCGATGGCCTTGGCGACCAGGCTTTTGCCCGCGCCCTGTACGCCCAGCAGCAGCAGCCCGCGCGGCTCGGGCAGGCCAAACTGGCGCGCTCGCTCGCTGAAGGCCAGCGACCGTTTTGCCAGCCAGTCTTTCAACAGCGGCATGCCGCCTACGCGGTCCATCTCTTCCTGCGCTTCAAAGTATTCTAAAATCTGCGAGCGGCGGATGATCTGCTTCTTCTCGGTGAGGATGACGCTTACATCTAAAGCGCGCGTCTGCACCAGCGAGCGGGCAAAGACGTTCTCGGCCTCGGTGCAGGTGAGCCCCTGCGCGGCTTTGAGCACTTTTTCTTTATCCTGCGTATCGAGCTTCAACTGCAAGCCGCCCTGCTCACGCACCGATTTCAGCACCCGATCGAGTGACGTTTCGATCTCCTGCTGGGTGGGCAGGGCATAATCCAGCACGCTGATCTCTTTCTCTAGCTCCATGGGGAAACGCAGGACGGGGGAGAGGATGATCAGCGTCTTTTCGGAGCGCTTGAGCGCGTCGGTCAGATCGCGCAGGCGGCGGACGATGAGCGGGTATTCGCTCAGCCCGCGCTGCTCGTCGAGGAAGGGGTGGAAGTCTTTGAGAACGAAAATGGCTGGCTCACGCGAGTGGTCTACGTATTCCAGGGCGCGCAGCGGGCTGGTCGTCGCCGGGTCGATGGGCGGGCCGTCGTAATAGTACAGCGGGTGGATACCGTCGGTCACCGACCAGCCGTAGAGGTGCTTGCGACGTTCCGCGGCGACCCGGCGCAGCATCTCCACAATCCGTCGCTCTTCCCAGGCCAGGATGTAGAGAATCGGGTACTTCGCCCGGATGAGCAGGCTGACTTCTTCCAGTCGGTCCATCGGCGTGTATGTCATCTCTATCTTTATAGCATAGCCGGATTCCAATGTAAATGAAAAGCGCATCAAAAATTATTTTAGCGTTTGCGGCGGACTGTGTCCCGCCGCAAACGCTAAAATAATTTTTGGAGATGGTACGATGTGCGAGAAGCTATAGAAATGCGTACTCGGTAAAATCGCACACTGGGCGGTATCCAATCTTCTGGTAGATTTCGTTCGACGTGGGGTAATCCAAATCGGTGAAGAGGGTGCAGTACTGCTTGCCGCTGTCGAGCAATCTCTGGCTGACGGCAGCCACGCAGGCGGAAGCATAGCCGTGCCCGCGCTTCTCGGGCGGCGTGTACACCGCGCCGATACTGATGCCGCGTTTGGTGGGGCGGGTGCGCACGCACATGCTCACCGGGCCATGATCGTCCCAGAAGTAGGTGTCGCGGGAGGAAATTCGCTTTGCCACGATCTCGTGGACGTTTGCCTCGTCCTCTTCTTCCCCCATGGCC
>JAEZBH010000170.1 GCA_023427285.1 Pseudomonadota bacterium | reverse complement strand
GCCGTTCATTTCGCAGATGAATCCTGCCGCGGATACCCGCGCGCTTTCCACGGTCGAAGTTGACCTGACGCCGATTGCGGTCGGTCAGGCAATCAAGGTCATGTGGCAGGGCAAGCCGGTTTTCGTTCGCAACCGTCCGGCAGAAGAAGTTGCCAAGGAACGCGCCGTTAACGTTGCTGAACTGCGCGACCCGCAGACCGACCAGGAGCGCGTCAAGGAAGGTCACGACAACTGGCTCGTCACCCTTGGCGTTTGCACCCACCTGGGCTGCGTGCCGCTGGGCGCTGCTCAGGGCGAGACCAAGGGCGAGTACGGCGGCTACTTCTGCCCGTGCCACGGCTCGCACTACGATGCTTCGGGACGTATCCGCAAAGGCCCGGCGCCGACCAACCTTGAAGTGCCGCAGTATGCCTTCAAGACGCCGACCTCCATTGTGATCGGGTGAGGTAAGAAATGTCGTTTTATTGGGCCAAGCCATACGAACCCAAGAACGCGGTGAGCAAGTGGGTGGACGAGCGTCTCCCGCTTCCGCGTCTTATTGTTGAATCCCTGGGGACCTATGAGGCTCCCAAGAACCTGAACTACTGGTGGAACTTCGGCTCGCTGGCCGGTCTGTTCCTGGTGGTGCAGATCGTCACCGGTATCGTTCTGGCCATGCACTACGCGGCCAACGAAACCGTGGCCTTTGCGTCGGTCGAGCGCATCATGCGCGACGTCAACTTCGGTTGGCTGATCCGCTACATGCACGCCAACGGCGCTTCGTTCTTCTTCATCGTGGTTTACGTCCACATCTTCCGCGGTCTCTACTACGGTTCCTACAAGGCGCCGCGCGAGCTGCTCTGGATTCTGGGCGTCGTGATCTTCCTGCTGATGATGGCAACCGCCTTCATGGGCTACGTGCTGCCGTGGGGCCAGATGTCCTTCTGGGGCGCGCAGGTGATCACCGGTCTGTTCACCGCGCTTCCGCTGGTGGGCGAGCCGATCCAGACCCTGCTGCTGGGCGCACCGTTCGTGGGCAACCCGGCGCTGAACAAGTTCTTCTCGCTGCACTACCTGCTGCCGTTCGTCATCGCCGGCGTCGTGATCCTGCACATCTGGGCCCTGCACATTCCGGGTTCCAACAACCCGCTGGGCATTGACGTGAAGGGTCCGCAGGACACCATTCCGTTCCACCCGTACTACACGGTAAAGGATCTGGTTGGCGTCGTTGTTGCCCTGCTGGTGTTCTCGGCTTTCGTGTTCTTCATGCCGAACGCTCTGGGCCACCCGGACAACTACATTCCGGCAAACCCGCTGGCGACCCCGGCGCACATCGTTCCGGAATGGTACTTCTGGCCGTTCTACGCGATCCTGCGCGCCTTCACGGTCGACTTCTTCGGCATCCCGGCAAAGCTGTGGGGCGTGCTGGCCATGTTCGCCTCGATCCTGCTGCTGCTGTTCCTGCCGTGGCTCGACTCGTCGCGCGTTCGCTCGGCCCGCTTCCGTCCGGTTTACAAGCAACTGTTCTGGCTGCTGCTCGCCGACGTGCTGATCCTGGGCTACTGCGGTGCAGCTCCGGCTGAAGAACCGTTCGTTCGCATCAGCCAGCTGGCTTCGGCCTACTACTTCATCCACTTCCTGATCCTTGTGCCGCTGGTTGCGCGTCTTGAAACGCCGAAGCCGCTGCCGCGCAGCATTGCCGATCCAGTACTGCCGGGCGAAACCGTCGCCCAGCCGGCCGAGTAAGGGGGGCCTGAGTAATGATCCGTTTCGTTTCCTACGGTGTAGGCGCGATCTTCTCGCTCGCGCTCCTGGTCGGTGCTTTCTCTCCGCGAGATGAGGCACAGCCGGACCCGATCAAGGCTCTGGAGAAGGCTCCGAAAGCCGTGTCCTTCGCGCACGAAGGCATCTTCGGCAAGTACGACCGGGCCCAGCTGCAGCGCGGCTTCCAAGTTTACAAGGAAGTCTGCGCGGCCTGCCACGGCCTCAACCTCGTTGCCTTCCGCACGCTGGAAGACCTCGGCTACAATGAGGCCGAGATCAAGGCTATCGCCAAGGCTTATGAAGTTCCGGCGATTGACGAGAAGACCGGCGAGGCATCGACCCGCGCCGCGCTGCCGTCTGACAAGTTCCCGAGCCCGTATGCCAACGACGTGGCGGCTGCTGCCGCCAACGGCGGCAAGATCCCGCCGGATCTGTCGCTGATCGTCAAGGCGCGTCCGGGCCACGAGGCTTTCATCTACTCGGTGCTGACCGGTTACGAAGAAGCTCCGGCTGGCTTCGAACTGCCGGAAGGCGGTTACTTCAACCCGTACTTCCATGGCGCTGTGATCGGCATGCCGAAGCCGCTGTCGGACGACCAGGTCACCTATGGTGACGGCACCCCGGCAACCGTGGACCAGATGTCCAAGGACGTGACCGCGTTCCTGGCATGGACGGCTGAGCCGAAGCTGGAGAACCGCAAGCGGATGGGCGTTGGCGTTATCGCCTTCCTCTCGATCCTGCTGGTTCTGAGCATCATCAGCTACAAGAAGGTCTGGGCGGGCATCAAAGGTCCGAAGCAGGACGCCTAACAGCGTCAGGCTCACCTGATCGACAAGGCAAAGGCCGGGGCTCTGCTCCGGCCTTTCGCTTTTTGGGCTATCGCTTTGCATGGGCGATCTAAATCGTCGCTCAGGTTCGTTTGGGCTTGCCCACAGCCCGTGAGTTGTGGCCTGTCGATAAAAAGGGCACTGGGGCTTCAAAGGGTTGGGCAGGACATGACATCAACGGATCAGGCCGGGCGTCTCGGCATTATCGGCGGCAGCGGTTTGTACCGTATGGCAGCGCTGGAAAACGGGCACTGGCAGGCCGTGGAGACGCCCTGGGGCGCCCCGTCCGATGAGTTGCTGGTGGGCACCATCAAGGGACGGGACGTGGTGTTCCTGCCGCGCCATGGGCGCAGCCACGGCCTTGCGCCGAACGAGCTGAACCATCGCGCCAACATTGCTGCGATGAAGGCGCTGGGCGTGACCGAGATTCTCTCGCTTTCGGCGTGCGGCTCCTTTCGGGAGCACTTGCCGCCGGGTGCGTTCGTCATCATCGACCAGTTTATTGACCGCACGCAGGGCCGTACGCGCAGTTTCTTCGGCGACGGTGTGGTTGCCCACGTGTCGATGGCCGAGCCGCTGTGCGGGCTTTTGGGCGGCATTACGGCGCAGGCTTGCGAGGCGCTGGGCATTTTGCGCCAGCAGGGCGGCACGTACGTGTGCATCGAGGGGCCGCAATTCTCCACCCGAGCGGAAAGTCACATTTACCGGTCATGGGGAGCCGATGTTGTCGGCATGACCAACCTTCCCGAGGCCTACCTCGCCCGCGAGGCTGAGATTTGCTACCAGAGCGTTGCCATGGTGACGGACTTCGACTGCTGGCATGAGGACCATGCTGCTGTGGAAGTCTCTGATGTCGTCAGGGTGCTGGGCGAGAACAGCCGCCTGGCGCAGCTGTTGGTGGTGGAGGTTGCATCCCGGCTGCCACAGCGGTCTGAGCCGTGCGCTTCGGGCTGTGACCGGGCGCTGGAAAATGCGGTGCTGACGCCGGCATCGGCATGGCCTGAGCAGGCGCGCACCCGGTTGGCAGGCATTGCGGGGCGTATCATGGGAGTGCAGAAATGACCGTGGCGAACGATGATCTGAAGCGTCTGGTGCGAACCATTCCGGATTACCCGCAGCCGGGCGTCCAGTTCCGCGACATCACGCCCCTGCTGGGCGATGCCTTCGGCTTGCGGCAATGCGTGCTGCGGCTGGCGGAGCTGCTGCGCGGGGTCAATGCTCACAAGGTGGCGGGCGTTGAGGCGCGCGGCTTCATTGTGGGCGGGGCCGTGGCGGCCGAGCTGGGGCTGGGCTTCGTGCCGGTGCGCAAGCAGGGCAAGCTGCCCTATGAAACCGTGGGGCTGGACTACGAGCTGGAATACGGCTCCGACCGCGTGGAGATCCATGTGGATGCGTTCGGGCCGCAGGAGCGGGTGATCCTGATTGACGACCTGCTGGCAACGGGCGGCACGGCTATGGCGGCTGTGGATCTGTTTCGCACTGTCGGCGTGGAGGTGGCTGCGGCGGCGTTCGTGATCGATCTGCCCGATCTTGGCGGCTATGAGCGCCTGCTTAACGCCAAGGTACCGG
>JAEZBH010000137.1 GCA_023427285.1 Pseudomonadota bacterium | reverse complement strand
TCGTGGCGTGGTGGCGCTGGGCGAACGAGCAGATCCCCGAGGAGCCGAAACTGCCGGGCGACTTCTTCGCGCCCAAGGCCTACACCTACAAAGACCCTGCGCGCGAGGGCGGGCCCGTCGTGCCGCTGCTGCAGGGCGCCAACTTCCTGACAGGCGCACCGGCTGTGTTCATGGGCGAACTCACCCCGGCCGAGGGCGGCAAGGGCTACACCGTTCGCCCGACCAACGTCATCAAGCAGGACGAGGGCGTCAGCATTCCCCCGGTGCTGACCGTTTCCGCCCTGCCGCAAGGCGTGAGCGAGGTGTCAGGCACCCTGCCGGTTCTGGTCCGCCTGATCGATGGCAAGCCGGAGGTTACCCGCCTCAACGGATCGCTGGCCGAGACCGCCTATTTCATCAAGCGCCAGCTTGCCGCCGACCCGCTGAAGGATATGCAGCTTGAGAACATCCTGCTGGAGCACCGCTGGGACCGCAACAGCGGCCGCGATGTGATCGTTGGCCTGTTCGCCGAGAAGACCGGCGTTCGCACCGGCAGCCATGTGGAAATCGTCGTCACCGAAGATTCCATGCTCGACGATACGATCACCAGCATCCCGGTGCTGCTGACCCGCTTCGGCGACATGGAAGAGCAGCGCAACCTCACCTGCCCGTCTTACGGCGCATGGCGCGTCCTGAAGCTGGTGGAGAACGCCACCGGCTTCCCTGAGGGCGACGCCCTGAAGCGCGTGGAGAACCAGGTGATCGACCAGCGCTACCAGTGGCTCAAGGCCGCGCTGCGCTCGTGCGTCTCCCTGCCGAACGACATCCCGACCGCCCTTGGCGTTTACCGCGCCCAGCGCGCCCAGCGCCTGAAGGAAGAAACCGTCTCCCCGGCTGAGGTGATCAAGGAACGCGAAGGACGCGAGTCCAGCGCTCCTGCCATGGAATAGGCCCGGCGAGCAGGAAGGCACAGATGGCGTACTGGCTGATCAAGACCGAGCCCGGCTCCTGGAGCTGGGCTCAGCAGGTGGAAGCAGGCACCACGGCGTGGGAAGGCGTTGCCAACGCGCAGGCGCTGGGCAACATGCGCGCCATGGCCGTGGGCGACCGCGCCTTCTTCTACCACACCGGCAAAGAGAAACAGGTGGTCGGCATCGCTGAGATCACCCGCGCTTTCTACCCGGACCCGAATGATCCCGCCTCCGGCCTTGTGGACGTGAAAGCGCTCACACCCCTGCCCCGCCCGGTCACGCTGTCCGCCATCAAGGCCGACCCGGCCCTTGCAGAGCTGGCGCTGGTCAAGCAGCCGCGCCTCTCCGTACTGCCCGTGGATGAGGCCTCATGGGCGCGCATTTGCGAGATGGGTGGGGTGGGTTAAGTTATTTATTCTCAGGGGACTCAGTCCCCTGCACCCCGTTCATTTCAGGGCCGTGCGCGTGATGAAGGGTGCGGCCCTTTTCTTATGAGATGAAGGGAACGCGCCCGGCCTTTCCCTTACGCGGCCAGTCCTAACCCCTTGCGCCCCGTTCCTTGCACTTGCGCTTGCAGCAGCAGGGCTTGTCGCTGGCAACACCTGCGGCCTGCTCATGGGCCTCAAGCTCTGCATCAAGCTGGATCGCCCTGCGGCGAGTGTGCCACAGAGACAAAAGGGCAAGAGCCAGCATCGTCAGTGGAACGCCAAGAATCGCCAGATCCTGATTCATTCAATCCTCCGGCTTCAGCCACGACAGGTGCATATAACCAACATACCATATGGCGACCGCACACAGAACACTGATCCAAGTGAACCAGCTGGTGTCTCCCTTTTGCAGGAAGTCAAAAAGCACTGCCACAACCAGACTGGCGGTGCATCCTCCACACACCGAAGAGGTATATCTGATCCTCTCATTCGCCGCGGCTACAGCATCAAGCTTGCGAACCATAGCGCCCTGCTTCTTCCGGCCACTGTTAGTTGGAATCATTTCACATCAGATCAACCGAAAGTGACAGAGCCTTATGGTCGTAGAAAAGGCCTGCTCTCCCTTGGCAAACAAAAAGGCCGCGCCCTTCATGGAGGACACGGCCCTTTGAAACAAACGGGAGGTGCAGGAGGGGCAAGCCCCTCCTGCAAAATCAAAACAAAACGATCCTACCCGTTCAGCGCCTTTTTCAGCAGGTCGTTGACGACGCCGGGGTTGGCCTTGCCGCATGGCTTTCATGGTCTGACCCACGAAGAAGCCGAACAGCTTGTCCTTGCCGCCGCGGTAGGCTTCGACCGAGTCCGGATTGTCGGCCAGAACCTTGGCGATGACGGCCTCGATCGCGCCGGTGTCGGAGACCTGCTTCAGGCCCCGCTCCTCAACGATGGCGGCTGCGCCCTTGCCGGTTTCGAGCATGATCTCGAACACGTCCTTGGCGAGACGGCCCGAGAGGGTGCCATCGGCAATCAGGCTGATGAGCTCTGCGCCCTGCGCCGGGCTGATCGGGCTTTCCTCGATCGACTTGCCCAGCTTGTTCAGCGCGCCGAACAGGTCGGACGTCACCCAGTTGGAGGCCGGACGGGCAACGTCCGCCAGCGACTTGTTCTGGGTTTTGGCGGCCTCGGCCAGCAGCGCCTCGAAGTAGTCTGCGGTTTCCTTCTCGGTGGTCAGGACGCTCGCGTTGTACTCCGACAGGCCCAACTCGTTGACGAGGCGGGCCTTCTTCGCATCCGGCAGCTCCGGCAGCGATGCGCGGCATTCCTCGACGAACGCATCGTCGAATTCCAGCGGCAGCAGGTCGGGGTCCGGGAAGTAGCGGTAATCGTGCGCTTCTTCCTTGGACCGCAGCGCGCGGGTCTCGAACTTCACGTTGTCGAACAGGCGGGTTTCCTGATTGATGGTGCCGCCGTCCTCAAGGATGTCCACCTGACGGCGGGCTTCATACTCGATGGCCGCCATGACGAAGCGCACCGAGTTGACGTTCTTGATTTCGCAGCGGGTGCCGAGCGGCTCACCCGGACGGCGCACCGACACGTTCACGTCAGCGCGCATGGAGCCTTCCTCCATGTTGCCGTCGCAGGTGCCGATGTAGCGCAGGATGGTGCGCAGCTTCTTCAGGTACGCACCGGCCTCCTCCGGCGAGCGCAGGTCCGGCTTGCCGACGATCTCCATCAAGGCCACGCCCGAGCGGTTGAGGTCCACGTAGGACATGGTCGGGCTCTGGTCGTGGATCGACTTGCCCGCGTCCTGCTCCAGGTGGATGCGCTCGATGCCGACGGTCTTCTGGCCGTTCTCCAGATCGAGGGTGATCTCGCCCTCGCCCACCACCGGGTACTGGAACTGGCTGATCTGGTAGCCCTGCGGCAGATCGGCGTAGAAGTAGTTCTTGCGGTCGAACCGCGACCACTTGTTGATCTGCGCGCCCAGCGCCAGACCGGTCTTGACCGCCTGACGGACGCATTCGCCGTTGATGACCGGCAACATGCCCGGCATCGCCGCGTCAACAAGGCTGACCTGCGCGTTCGGCTCTGCGCCGAAAGCGGTTGCCGCGCCCGAGAACAGCTTGGAGTTGGAGATGACCTGCGCATGGACTTCCATGCCGATCACCACCTCCCAGTCGCCGGTCGCGCCGCGAATGCGATAGGGTTTGGTCTCGCTCATTTCACCCACCACTTTTCCGGTTTGGCCGAGAACTGGGCGGCCTGTTCGATCACATGGCCGACCTTCAGCACGGTTTCTTCATCAAGCTTGCGGCCGATGAGGTGCAGACCGAGCGGCAGGCCGTCGGCATCCACGCCCGCCGGAACCGACAGAGCAGGCAGACCCGCCAGCGACGCCGGAACGGTGAACACGTCGTTGAGGTACATCGAGAGCGGATCGTCCGACTTGGAGCCGAACGCGAACGCGGCGCTCGGCGCGGTCGGCGTCAGGATCACGTCGCAGTGCTGGTAGGCGTTCTCGAAGTCCTGCGCGATCAGGGTGCGCAGGCGCTGCGCCTTCACGTAGTAGGCGTCGTAATAGCCAGCCGAGAGCACGTAGGTGCCGATCATGATGCGGCGCTTCACCTCGCGGCCGAAACCGGCAGCGCGGGTTGCCTCATACATGTCGATCAGCGAGCCGTTCTCGGGAGCCACGCGCTGGCCGTAACGCACGCCGTCATAACGGGCGAGGTTCGAGGACGCCTCGGCGGGCGCCACGATGTAGTAGGTCGGCAGCGCATATTTGGTGTGCGGCAGGGAGATCTCGACGATCTCGGCCACTGCGGCCTTCAGCCAGTCCATGCCCTGCTGCCACAGCTTCTCGATCTCGGCAGGCATGCCATCGACGCGGTATTCCTTGGGGATACCGACACGCAAGCCGCGCACGTCGCCGGTCAGCGCCTTTTCAAAGTCAGGCACCGGCAGGTTCAGCGAGGTCGAGTCCTTCGGGGCGAAACCGCACATGGACTTCAAGAGGATGGCGCAGTCTTCAATCGTGCGGGCCATCGGACCTGCCTGATCGAGCGACGATGCGAACGCCACCACGCCCCAGCGCGAGCAGCGGCCATAGGTCGGCTTGATGCCCGAGATGCCGGTGAAGGCGGCAGGCTGACGGATGGAGCCGCCGGTGTCCGTGCCGGTTGCCGCAGCCACAAGGCGGGCAGCAACGGCGGACGAGGAACCGCCCGAGGAACCGCCCGGCACCAGATGCTCGCCGTTTGCGCCGCGATACGGGTTCAGCACATTGCCGAACGCGGAGGTCTCGTTGGACGAGCCCATGGCGAACTGGTCGAGGTTCAGCTTGCCCAGCGTCACCGCGCCGTCGCGCAGCAGGTTGCCCGAGACGGTCGATTCATAGGTCGGCACGAAGCCTTCCAGAATCTTGGACGCCGCGGTTGTTTGCACGCCCTTCGTGCAGAACAGGTCCTTGATGCCCAGCGGAATACCGGCCAGCGGACCGGCAGTGCCGGCAGCGATTGCGGCATCGGCGGCACGCGCCTGCTCCAGCGCCAGCTCCGGGGTCTCGACGATGAAGGCGTTGAGCGCGCGGGCGGCTTCCACGGCGCTGATGTGCGCCTCAGCCAGCTCGACGGCGGAGAAGCTCTTCGCCTTCAGGCCGTCACGCATCTGCGCGACGGTCAGATCGGTCAGTTCGGTAGCCATTATTCGATCACCTTCGGAACGGCGTAGAAGCCGAACTGCGCCTCGGGCGCATTCTTCAGCACATCTTCCTGAATGTTGCCGTCGCTCACCACGTCCTCGCGCCAGCGCATCTGCTGCGCGACCACCGAGGTCATGGGCTCGACGCCATCGGTATTCACTTCGCCGAGTTGCTCGACCCAGTTCAGGATACCGTTCAGTTCCTTCATCATCGGTTCGACATCGGCATCATCCAGCTTGATACGGGCCAGATGCGCGATGCGACGTACTGTTTTTTCATCAACAGCCATGGCTTGGCTCCCTTCGTGCCGGGCGCGGATAGCACGCCCGCTCGTCAGCCTTCAAGGCTGGCGGACGTTTCG
>JAEZBH010000125.1 GCA_023427285.1 Pseudomonadota bacterium | reverse complement strand
GCAATAGGCATTGAACTGGGCGCGGGTGGTCGGCTTCATCAAAGGGGCCTTTCGGTGGGGGCTGTAGGGGGAGTGGCTCAGCAGTCGGTGACGATGCCGCCGGTGCCGCCCGTTGCCAGTGCGCGGGTCTGGCCGGGGGCTTCGGTTTGCGCGAGCTGCTGGGTCAGCTTGGTCAGATCGCTGCGCAGCGCCGCGATCTCCTGCTTCGGCGCGGCGAACGCCTGTTCGATCAGCTGGGTAAAGTTGGCCGACATCTGCTCGGCTACGGCAGCCATCTGGTTGTCGTTGGCGGGCGTCTGAACGGGCGGGCTTGCTGGCGTTTGGGCTGGGGCTTGCGCCGGAACCTGCTGCTGGGTGTTACCCTGCGCCAGTTCAGTAAACAGCGAAGTGAAGAAGCCTTTGATCACGGTTGCCACGCTCTGATCAGGCGCGGTCTCTTCCTCAAAGGCGATCTCGGTCTCGACCGCTGCCGTGAACAGGTTGGCCGGGTCGGCCTTGCGGGCGTTCCACACCGGCTTCAGTGCCGAGAACTGCAGCGCTTCGGTGCCAAGGCTGGCGGGGTTGTCGGTCAGCGCAAGGCCGACCAGACCCGCCTTGCCGGTGTTGGCGAAGTTGGGCGCAACCTCGATGCTGGTGAAGCGCTTCTGCCCGGCCTCGACCAGTTCGATCAGCTGCTCGTTGCCCTCGATCTGGGCGAGCAGCGCCAAGCGGTTCTGCTTCACGCCGCCGATCGTCAGCTCGACCACTTCGGTCTTGAGCGCCACCACGTCGCCGTAGGCATTGAACGGCGGGTTCGGGCTGAAGCCCTTGATGTGCTCGCAGTTGACGCGGGCGGTGTAGGTGGCCGGGTTGTAGGTCGCGGCCATCTGCTCGATCCAGTCGCGCTCGATGACGCGGCCATCGGTCGTCGCGCCTTCAACGGCGATCCGGGTAAAACGGGTTTTGCGGGTCTTAGCCATGGGGGAGGGCGGCCTCTTGGTTGCGGGGGCATGTCGTGAGCCCGCAGCAGGCCGCAGATGCCCGGCCAAGCTCAAGCCGGTGCGTGTGTAGAGGGTCGCTGTCCCAATGCAGGCCCTGCGCCGGGGGCGGCGGGCGCGGCAAACATGGCGGCCATGACCCTGCCGATCACAACCCTGTCGCAAACCCCGTTCGATGCGCGCCGCATGGCCCGCTCGCTCTACTGGCGCGGCTGGAGCATCTCCCAGATCGCAGACGAGCTGCAGCTGAAGCGCCCAACTGTCGAAAGCTGGAAACAGCGCGACAAGTGGGAGGATGCACCCAGCATCCGCAAGCTTGAGGATTGCCTTGAGGTGCGCTTCCAGACGCTGGTGCTGAAGGAGCAAAAGACGGGCGGCGACTTCAAGGAGATCGACCTGCTCGGTCGGCAAATTGCGACGTTGGCACGGGTCCGTCGCTATGAGGCACCGGGCGGGCACGAGGGCGACCTCAACGAGAAGGTCGCCAACCGCAACAAGGGCGAGCGCAAGAAACCCAAGCGCAACCACTTCACCGCCGAGCAGGCAGGACGCTTACGCGAGATCTTCGAGAGCCAGCTGTTCGGCTACCAGCAGACGTGGCGCGACAGCTCGAATTTGCGCACCCGCATGATCCTCAAGTCGCGTCAGATCGGCGCGACCTACTACTTCGCCTTCGAGGCGCTGCTCGATGCCATTGAGACCGGGCGCAACCAGATCTTCCTCTCCGCCTCACGCGCCCAGGCATTGCAGTTCCGTAGCTACATCGTCGGCTTCGCCAAGCTGGTCGAGGTGGATCTGACCGGCGATCCGATGCTGATCACCTCGGAACTGGCGGGCGAGGACCAGCCTGCCGCAGAGCTGCACTTCCTCGGCACCAACTACCGCACCGCGCAGGGCCGCCACGGCAACTTCTACTTCGACGAATTCTTCTGGACCCATGGCTTTGAGGAGCTGAACAAGGTCGCCTCGGGCATGGCCATGCACAAGAAGTGGCGCAAAACCTACTTCTCAACGCCCTCAACCGTGGCGCATCAGGCCTACCCCTACTGGACCGGCGAGCGCCGCAACCGCCGGGTGAAGAAGGCCGAGCGTATCGAGATCGACGTCAGCCCCGCCGCGCTGAGAGACGGCCGGATGTGCGAGGACGGTATCTGGCGGCACATCGTCACCATCGAGGATGCGGAAAAAGCAGGCTGCGACCTGTTCGACCTGAACGAGCTGCGCCTTGAGTATGCGCCGGACGAGTTCGCCAACCTGTTGATGTGCGAGTTCGTCGACGACACGCTCTCGGCGTTCCGCTTCAACGATCTGGTCAAATGCGGCGTCGACAGCCTCGTCGACTGGACCGACTTCAACCCGGATGCGCCCCGGCCCTTTGGCAACCGGCCAGTCTGGGCAGGCTACGATCCGCAGGAAAGCGCCGAGGGCGACAACGCCGCGCTGGTCATCGCCGCGCCGCCGGAGGGCGAGGGCGGCACCTTCCGCCTGCTCGAGCGCCACCAGCTGCGCGGCCTCGACTTCGAGCAGCAGGCCGATTTTATCAAGGCGGTGCTCAGTCGGTACAACTGCACCTACCTCGGCATCGATGCGACTGGTGTCGGCTCTGCCGTCTTCCAGCTGGTGACCAAGTGGTTCCCGCGCGCCGTGCGCATCGACTACTCGCTCGAGGTCAAGGCGCAGATGATCATGAAGGCGCAAAATGTGATCAGCCGCGGGCGCATCGCCTTTGATTCCGGCTGGGTTGATCTCATCGGCTCGTTCATATCGATCAAGAAGACCCTGACCGCCTCGGGCCGCAACGTCACCTTCAAGGCCGGGCGCGGCAATGAGACCAGCCACGCAGACATTGCGTGGGCCTGCATGCACATCCTCAGCAACGAGCCGCTCGACGGCAAACCCCGTGCCAGCGGCCGGATGGAGATCTTTTAATGACCACTCAGATGCAGGCGGGCGCGGCTCCGTCAAAGCTTGAGGCCTTCACCTTTGGTGATCCCGAGCCGGTGCTCGACCGGCGCATGCTGCTCGACCACCTGCAGGCGCTGAACAGTGGGCGCTGGTATGAGCCGCCGCTGTCGCTGGACGGGCTGGCGCGGGCGTTCCATGCCTCGCCGCACCATGCCAGTGCGATCCACCTCAAACGCAACCTGCTGGTGGGCAGCTTCGAGCCGACGAAGTTGCTCGATCGCGCCACGTTCAAGGCGTGGGTGCAGGACTACCTGATCTTCGGCAACGGCTATCTCGAGCGCCGCGCCAACCGGCTGGGCGCGCCGCTGCGCCTTGCGCACCTCATGGCCAAGTACACCCGCCGTGGCGTCGAGCCAGGGCAGTGGTTCTTCCTGCAGGCGGGGGAGGAGCCGGTCGAACTGGCGCCGGGCAGCGTCTTCCAGTTGCGTCAGGCCGAGATCAATCAGGAGGTCTATGGCCTGCCCGAATACTTGAGCGCGCTCAGCGCCTCGCTGCTCAACGAGGCGGCGACCCTGTTCCGGCGCAAATATTACCGCAACGGCAGCCATGCCGGGTTCATCCTTTATGCCACCGGCACCGACTTTGCCGAGGAGGACATGGACTCCCTGCGCGAGCAGCTGCGCAACGCCAAGGGGCCGGGAAACTTCCGCAACCTGTTCCTGCACGCGCCCAACGGCAAGGCGGACGGCATCAAGATCATTCCCGTGGCCGAGGTCGGGGCCAAGGATGAGTTCATCGGCATCAAGAGCACGACCCGTGACGACGTGCTCGCCGCCCACCGCGTGCCGCCCCAGCTGCTTGGCATTGTGCCGACCAATGCCGGCGGCTTCGGCAAGGTGACCGAGGCGGTTGCCGCCTTCTACGAGCTGGAGATCGAGCCGCTGAAGCGGGAGTTCGAGGCGGTCAACGACTGGCTGGGTCACGAGGCCGTGCGCTGGAAGGAGCGCAAGCCGCTTGAATCATCGAACTGACAGCTCGCACCCCGTGCATGCGAGATGCCCTCTGGTTCCTTGGCCACCCGTTTGGGTGGCCATTTCTTTTTGTGCGCGGGCAGGGGCTGGGATCAGCCCATTTCATTCAGTCGTGCGGCAACCTTCTTGAACTCTGCTTCGTCATTGCTGCGCGGATAGGGTTGGTCTGGCACAGGACAGCCGAGGAAATTGCACAGCGGTTCCCAACCCGCGCCGACTGGGTAAACGAGCAGGCGGTCGGATGAGATGGCTTTCTGCACAGCGTCGATGTGGCTGTTGTAAACGGACAGGCAGGTTTCCCGGCAGGTGATCTTGCCGTCAAAGAGGCGCAGAACGCTGGTTTCGATTAACTCCTGCATCGCCGGCGGCATTGCTGCGCCAAGCGTTCCCGAATTGAAGATGGTCCGCTGAGTGCTGTCAAACCATTGGTCGGCATCGCGGACAGAGAGGATTACCTTCGCATTCGGCCAGTGGTCTGCCAATTCGCGCCACCAGGTGGCGGCTGGCCAGTCAACCGTGGCTTGATAGCCTTCGAAGATGTCGTCCCATTGCGGTTTACCCCGGCCAACTGCGACCCACTGGTCAGCACGGGCGGGCGACATGATGATCTCTTCCATGTGGTAACACGGGCCGTAGCCGAGAATCTCAAGGGCACGCTTCAGAGACAGGGTGCCTGTCCGGCCAAATCCTGCGCCAATAATCTCCAGTGCCATGGTCATTCCTCCCCGGTTGTTATAGCGCCGTCCGCATAGCAGATCGGGCGGTGTTGCGCCATTTCAGAGCTCGAGTTCTCGGATTGGTCCTGAAGTTTTCGGCTCATCAGGGCGGTTGATCCCTCTGTGCTGGGATTGGGGTGCGTGAGCACGCCCCCCCTGTTAGGGGCCCGCTTGTCGGCACCCTCCGCATGGTGCGAGCCGCGGGACCTATGATCGTTCAGGCTGCAATCGATCGGGCAGGCGGCGAGGGCCGGTGACCGCGACCCCAACGTGCGCGCTTTTCCCCCCGCCTCGCCCGCGCACTTTATGTGTCGGTTTTGATGCAGTAGGTGCTCCCAGGTAAATCAGTGCTCAGGCATTGGTTGAGCAGGAGTAAACGCGGCCTTCCACCGATGCATTTAGATGCAAGAAAATAGAGCTATTGGACTAGTTATCCAAGATGGAAATGAATAT
>JAEZBH010000463.1 GCA_023427285.1 Pseudomonadota bacterium | reverse complement strand
GAGCTGGACAAAGACGGCACCTATGCTGAGGGCGACATTCAGGCCCGTCAGACTGACGCTTTTGAAAACCTGGGCCCTGCAGGTCAGCTGGCTGGCGCTGTCATTGTGGATACCAAGGCACCTGCGGCACCGACGCTGACGCTGGATCCGGCGCTGGACCCGACGGAAGTTCAGGGCGATGTCACGGTTGAGGTCGGCGGTCTTGAGCCGGGTGCGACGTGGGAATATTCGACCGATGGCGGCACGACCTGGAAGGATGGCTCGGGCACAAGCTTCGATCTGCCGGGCGGCAGCTTTGACGACGGCGATATCGTGGTTGTCCAGACCGATAAGGCTGGCAACCCGAGCCCTGAGGGGTCGCTGACGCTGACGGCCCCGCTGGTGGTGGACAAGACCCCCCCTGCGGCCCCGACGCTGACAATGGATGTGAACGCGGACGGCTACACCAACGATGCAACCGTTGATGTCGGCGGTCTTGAGCCGGGGGCCACGTGGGAATATTCAACCGACGGCGGCAAGACGTGGAAGCCCGGTTCGGACACCAGCTTTGAGCTGGACAAAGACGGCACCTATGCCGCGGGCGACATTCAGGCCCGTCAGACTGACGCTTTTGAAAATCTGGGCCCTGCAGGTCAGCTGGCTGGCGCTGTCATTGTGGATACCAAGGCACCTGCGGCACCAACGCTGACGCTGGATCCGGCGCTGGACCCGACGGAAGTTCAGGGAGACGTCACGGTTGAGGTCGGCGGTCTTGAGCCGGGCGCGACGTGGGAATATTCGACCGATCGCGGCACGACCTGGAAGGATGGCTCGGGCACCAGCTTCAATCTTCCGGGCGGCAGCTTTGCAAACGGCGATATCGTGGTTGTCCAGACCGATAAGGCCGGTAACCCAAGCCCTGAGGGTGCGCTGACGCTGACGGACCCGCTGGTGGTGGACAAGACCCCGCCTGCGGCCCCGACGCTGACGATGGTTCTGAACGAGGATGGCTACGCCAACGCCGACGATCCCAAGGTTCAGGTCGGCGGTCTTGAGCCGGGGGCCACGTGGGAATATTCAACCGACGGCGGCAAGACGTGGAAGCCCGGTTCGGGCACCAGCTTCGAGCTGGAGAAGAAAGACGCCACCTATGCTGAGGGCGACATTCTGGCCCGTCAGACCGACGCTGCAGGGAATCCTGGCCCTGAGGGTCAGTTGGCTGGCGCTGTCATCGTGGATACCACGGCGCCTGCGGCGTTGACAGTTGTATTGGTGAAGCCGGTCAATGACGATGGCTTTACGAACGATGCAACTGTGCAGGTGAGCGGCCTTGAACCGGGTGCAACGTGGCAATATTCGATCGACGGCTCGACCTGGAAGGATGGCTCGGGCACCAGCTTTGAGCTGGATGACGACACCTATGACAATGGGAATATCATGGTTGTCCAGACCGATGCGGCTGGCAATCTTGGCCCTGTGAGCAAGCTGGCTGGCGCTGTCACTGTTGATACTGTCCCCCCCGCTGCGCCGACGGCAGAGCTGGACAGTTCAGTTGATACCCAGGTTGTTCAAAATGCTGCGACCGTACATGTCGGGGCTCTCGAAGATGGGGCAACCTGGGAGTATTCCGTTGATGGCGGTCTGACCTGGAAAGACGGAAGCGGCAGCAGTTTTGAGCTGACCGATGGTGTTTACACTCAGGACGATATCGTCGTTCGTCAGACGGATATTGCCGGCAATACGGGGCCGCAAACCAAAGTTCAGCTGGACAATCCGCTGACCATCGAAACGGGTGCTCCGGATGCCCCGACCCTGACGCTGGAAGTGCCGGTCAATGCAGCCGGTTACACCAACGACGTAACCGTCAAGGTCAATGGTCTGGAAACAGGCGGTACCTGGGAATATTCGACCGATCGCGGTCAGACTTGGAAGGATGGTTCGGGTAATAGCTTCGAGTTGGATGACGGCACTTATGCCGCGGGCGACATTCGGGCTCGTCAGACTGACGCTGCCGGTAACCCGAGCCCTGAGGGTCAACTGGCTGGCGCGGTCATCGTGGATACGGTTGCACCTGCGGCACCGACGCTGACGCTGGATCCGGCGCTGGACCCGACGGAAGTGCAGGGCGATGTCACGGTTGAGGTCGGCGGTCTTGAGCTGGGCGCGACGTGGCAATATTCGACCGATGGCGGCACGAACTGGGAAGATGGTTCAGGCACCAGCTTCGAACTTCCGGGCGGCAGCTTTGCAGACGGCGATATTGTCGTTGTCCAGACCGATGTGGCTGGCAACCCGAGCCCTGAGGGGGCGCTGACGCTGACGGCCCCCCTGGTGGTAGACAAGACACCGCCTGCGGCCCCGACGCTGACGCTGGACGTGAACGAGGACGGCTACACCAACGATTTCACGGTTGAGGTCGGTGGCCTTGAGCCGGGGGCTACCTGGGAATACTCGACTGATGGCGGCGATACCTGGAAGCCTGGTTCGGGCACCAGCTTTGAGCTGGATGACGGCACCTATGCTGAGGGCGATATTCTGGCCCGTCAGACCGACACTTTTGAAAATCTGGGCCCTGCGGGTCAGCTGGCTGGCACGGTCATCGTGGATACGGTTGCACCTGCTGCACCGACGCTGACGCTGGATCCGGCGCTGGACCCGACGGAAGTTCGGGGCGATGTCATGGTTGAGGTCGGCGGTCTTGAGCCGGGCGCGACGTGGCAATATTCGACCGATGGCGGCGCGAACTGGGAAGATGGTTCAGGCACCAGCTTCGATCTTCCGGGCGGCAGCTTTGAAAGCGGCGATATTGTCGTTGTCCAGACCGATAGGGCTGGCAATCCGAGCCCTGAGGGATCGCTGACGCTGACCGACCCGCTGGTGGTGGACAAGACCCCGCCTGCGGCCCCGACGCTGACGCTGGACGTGAACGAGGACGGCTACACCAACGATTTCACGGTTGAGGGCGGTGGCCTTGAGCCGGGGGCAACGTGGGAATATACAACCGACGGTGGCGCGACCTGGAAAGATGGTTCGGGCACCAG
>JAEZBH010000479.1 GCA_023427285.1 Pseudomonadota bacterium | reverse complement strand
GCTCTGCGCCGCGCGTTGGAAGCGGCGTATCCGAGCGCAATGGTGCCCGATGAGATGATCTCGCTTGAGGGCGGCCCGAAGGTGCGGGATCCGGATGATCGTCATGTCGTCTCGGGGGCGATGGCTGCCAAGGCTGCGCTCATCGTGACCGAGAACCTGCGGGATTTTCCGCGCCGCAAGCTGGCAGCCGTTGGCCTTGGCGTCATGAGCACGGATGCATTTCTCGCGTCTCTGTTCGATGCGGAGCCGCAAAAGATGGCCAAGGCGGTCGATGCAGTGCGGCAGCGGCTGGATGGCGGCGTTCTGCGCAATCCTTATCCCGTTGCTCTGGCGCAGGCGGGGCTCAGGCTGCTGGCCAAGCGAATTGGATAGGTTCCGGCCTTCCGGCAGCCGGGCTTGCGGCACGGCTCTTTGCATCCGTCAGATCATCCTTTAGCTAAAACCGGAGAGGTCACCCTGAAAGGGAGTTGCCGCTGGAGCATATGCCGCATCATCGACAACAAGGGGGGAGTTGCTGTCGTGAAACCCAAGCCGAATGACGCCTTGCCTGCAACACTGGTTCCAAAGCCCATGAGCGTTGAGGAAATGCTCGATCGGGCCGCCTTGCAGCATCTGGCGTGGACCTACTGCCATGCCATCGACCGGCGGGACTATGCGTTGCTGCGCACCCTCTATCATGATGATGCCATCGACGATCACAGCCCGATGTATTGCGGCCCGGCATCCGGCGTCATCGATTGGCTGCCCGGCATGATGGAGAACTGGGAAGCGACGGCGCATATTCTCGGCAACATGATTTTCCTGATCGAAGGCAACCGTGCCGAGGGTGAGCTGACCTCCATGGCGTATCACCGCACTCTTGACGGCAGCCGCGAGTTCATTGCCCATGGCCGCTATATCGATCAGTATGAAAAGCGCGATGGCGTGTGGAAGTTCTTTCGCCGCTCCCTCGTGCTCGACTGGTCGGAAGAGCGCACGGTCCCGGAAAACCCTGAGTTCTCGCTCGACGGCATCGCCCTTGGCAAGGCCGGAGCCGATGATCCCGCCTATGAGCGCCTGCCGATGCTGAGGCAGGACAGGGCAGCCCGTTCAGGTTGAGCCTCTTTGTTTGGCTTACTGAATGATTAGAGTGCTTCAGGAAACAGTATGGTCGTCCGCACGCGCTTGTGGCTCTGCTGTGGCTCCGCAAGGATAGAGGAGCCATAGCGCCCGGAGCACGCGGGAATTTCCCCTCTGCTCACAGAGGCTGCAACGTCCCTTGGGGCGTGAGCGAACTGCGATCAATCGCAGCGTGGCAGCAACGGAGGGGCTGGAATGCGGACCTGAAGAAGTTCGTTGCTGTGCCCCCTCCAATCGCATGGGGAGGGAATATGAAACGTGCTTCCGGTATGACCTTGCTGTTGAGTGGTGTCGCCTGGGTATCGATCGTTTCGCCTGCATCGGCGCAGAGCAGTCAACAATCATCGGCGGCGGATGTATCGCTGCAAGACATTGTTGTCACAGCGCAGCGCCGCGAAGAGCGGCTGATCGATGTGCCGGTTTCCGTATCCGCCTTGTCCAGCGCTGCCATCGAACGGGCGGGCATCACGAACGTCAGCAATATCGAAACGCAGGTTCCCAACATCCAGATCAACCAGACGGTCGGGAACAGCTTCGGGCCGCTGATTACCATACGCGGCATTGCGCCATCGGGCGACACCAGCCTTGGCCGCGATCAGCCCGTTGGCCTTTACATCAACGGCGTGCCGATTGCGAAATCAACGGGCGCTGCCTTTGATATGGTGGACCTTGAGCGCATCGAGGTGCTGCGCGGGCCGCAAGGAACGCTTTACGGCAAGAACACTATCGGCGGCGCCATCAACCTCATCACCCGCGCTCCAACCGGGGAGTTCGGCGGCAAGCTCATTCTGGGGGCAGGTGATGGTGATCTGTTCACCCAGCGCCTTGCGCTCGACCTGCCCGCTATTGGCGATCCGGACGGTGCGCTCGGTACGCTCAAGGCGAAGGTGGCCTATTCCGGCCGCCAGTTCGACGGCTTTTATGACAACCGGTTGCAGCACGACAATTTTGGCCGCCAGCGCCTGAATGCGGGCCGCGTTGATATGCTGTGGGAGCCCTTCGCAGCGCTGACCATCGGCTATGCCTATGACATCAGCGACAGCAAGGGCACCGGCGCGATGCTGACCATCAGCGCGCCGGGTTCGATCGGCACCGGCATGATCGGCCCCTACATCAGCCCGACCCGCCCCAAGGATGGCGCGGCTGATGCCAGTTTGCGCAGCGACTTCCGGGTGTTCGGCCATGCAATCACGGCAGAGTATGATGCCGGATCAACCGCCGTGGGCGAGCTGACCCTGAAGACGATCACCGCATGGCGCAATCTGAAGACGCGCAGCGACAGTGACTTCGACGGCACGCCGCTGGATCTGTTCCGCTTCACCCTCAACAACAATTACAAGCAGTTCAGCCAGGAAGTGCAGCTCATCGGCAGTACCGAGCGGCTGAATTACACGGTTGGCGGCTTCTACATGCGCGACAGGTATGACGTGTATAATCCGCGCTGGAACTTTCAGTTCGGCGGCAACAACTTCGATATCAGCGAGCGCGGCGCGAACAACTACTCAATTGCGGGCTACGGCCAGTTCACCTGGACGCCGCCGGTACTGGAAGACCGGCTCGATGTGACGGTTGGCCTGCGCTACACGCGGGAGACCCGCGATGTGTGGGAGCGGCTGCTGTCTTACAACAACTACCGCGCCGATCCGTCTTCGCCGACCTCAGGCGTGTTCGTGCGCGATCCGGTAACGGGCGCACCCATCACGCGCAGCGGCGGACCGGCCCTCGATGCCTTGCCGAACGGCCCGCGTGGCTATGACGACCTGATCCCGCTGACAGGCAAGAAAACCTGGTCCAAGTTCACGCCGGAGTTCAATCTGCGCTATGAAATCCAGCCGGATTGGAACGTCTATGCCCGCGTTGCCACCGGCTTCAAGAGCGGCGGCTTCAACGACACGGCGTCAACCAACGCCGCCTTCAGCACGCCTTATGACCCGGAAGAACTGCTGGCGTTCGAGCTGGGCACCAAGGGGGCCTTCCTTGATCGTCGCCTCAGCCTGAATGCCGCCCTTTATCACAATATCTACAAGGAATTTCAGGCAGGCGTGTTCGTGCCTGCCCTTATCACCACCAACATCATCAATGCGGGCAAGGCGGAGTTCACGGGTTTTGAAATTGAAGGCAACGTGAGGCTGCTGGATACGCTGTCTCTGAGTTTCGGCTACGGCTATCTTGATGCCCGCTACAAGGACTTCGTGCTCCCCTCGGGGCAGGATGTAACGGATACCTACAAGATCCCGCTCGCGCCCAAGCACAATTTCCTGCTCGGGGCGCAGCACCGCATCGATTTCGGCGGGCCGGAGTTGATCACCAGCCTCAACTACAGCTGGCGCGGCGCGCAATGGGGCACGATCACGCCGGATGAACTGGCCAAGCGCAAGGCGTATGGCGTGCTTGATGGTCGGATCTCGCTTGCCAACCTCTCGATGGGCCGCAAGGCGACCGTGGAGTTGTCCCTTTGGGGCCGAAACCTGACGGACGAGAAATACTGGGTCAGCGGCATCAACCTGACGACATTTACGGTGCGTCAGTGGGCTGATCCGCGCAGCTTCGGCTTTGAAGCCAAGCTCGACTTCTAAGCCAGCGGCAATCGCGGCGGAGGCCGAACATGCCGGGAAAAGGCACAGTCTTGACCCCTATGGCCTTCGCCGCGCTGATGGCGACGACGCTTGCAACGGCCATCGGCAACACCGGGCTTATCTCGGTTATGCCCGCCGTTGGCCGGGAATTGGGCATTTCCGATTTTCTGGTGGCGGGCATTTTCTCTCTCTCGGCGCTGATGTGGGCAATTGCCTCGCCCTACTGGGCGCGCCGCTCGGACCGGACGAGCCGGAAGCCGTATATTCTTCTGGGATTATGCGGCTTCATATTTTCAATGATCGGGTGCGGCCTTGTCGTTCTGGCAGGCGCGGCGGCGATGGCAGGACCGCTGGCGTTGTTCCTGGCGTTTCTGGTCGTCCGGTCAAGCTACGGCGTTTTCGGTTCGGCAGCGGCAACCGCCGCGCAGGCTTATATTGCGGAACACTCCGAAGGCGCGGCGCGGGTCAAGGCGGTGGCGGGTCTGGCCGGTGCCCTCAGCCTTGGCACTGTGCTTGGTCCCGCCCTTGCGCCGTTTCTCATTCTGCCGCCCGCAGGACTGGCTTCCCCCATGTTCCTGTTTGGCCTTGGCGGCGCGGTTATTTTGCTGTTGGTGGCGCTGGCGCTGCCGCAGGACCGGGCAGCAGGCTCGTTCGGAGCCGCGCAGGAGCCGTCATCGACACATTCCATCTGGCGCGATGCAGCGGTGCGCCCGTTCCTTATTTACGCTTTCGTTCTGAGCTCGGCGCAGGCCGCCAACACTTACACGCTGGGCTTCCTCGTTATTGACCGCCTCGGTCTTGAACCGGTTGCCGCGCAAGGGGCAATCGGCGCGGCCATGGTCGCCAGTGCGGTGGCTGCGCTGGCGGCGCAATGGGGTTTGATTGTGCCGCTGGGGCTGAGGCCGCGCACCATGCTGCGCTGGGGCGGTGCACTGGCGGTGCTGGGCAATGCGCTGGTGGTTATGCTGCCGGGCTATGGGTCTCTGGTTGTGGCCTACGCCATCGCCAGTCTTGGTTATGGCTTGGCGCGTCCCGGTTTTACGGCCGGGGCATCGTTGGCGGCCGCATCATCGCGGCAAGGGGCCGTTGCCGGAGCCATTTCCTCCATTGCCGGAGCCTCAATCGTTGTGCCGCCGGTCATTGCCGTCGGGCTCTACCAACTCGATCGTTCCGCTCCGTTTATCCTGCTCGTGGTGCTGCTGGCGGGGCTGTGCGCCTACGCCAGTTTCAGTCCGGCATTGGCGCAGAACTATGAAAGGTAGGCCCGCATCGTTTCCTGTGAGCGATAGTTTGTCCGCGCTGGTTGCCTTGTTGGAGGCCAAAGCGGCGCGGTATTCTGAGCCGGAAAGCAAACAGGCGTGCCGCTCAGGCAGCGCACGCCCTGATTAGCAGCCATGATACCAAAGACAATGTGGGAGAGCGTCATGGATCGGTACCTTGTCATTTCGTCTGACGGCCATGCCGGGCTTCCGCCCGAGCGTTACCGCGAGTATCTGGAGAGCAAGTACCACGCGGAATTCGATCGGCGCATCGCCCTGGAAATCAAGGCGCGTGAGGAGCATGAAAGGCGCTTCCTCATCGAGGATTTCAACACCAAATGGCGCGCCCGCGTTGGCGATGGTCTTGAGGGCGCTTGGGACCCGGTGATCCGCAACCGCGTGCTTGATGCGGATGGCGTGGCAGCGGAGGTTCTGTTCCCGGATGGCATTACCGAGCGCAACGCGCCGCCGTTCGGCGCGGATGTCGGTTTGAAGCCGTTCGGCATCGATCCGGAATTGCAATGGGCCGGTGCCCGCGCGCACAACCGCTGGCTGGCTGATTTCTGCCGCGATGATCCGGTGCGCCGCATTGGCCTGGCGGTTATTCCGGCCCTTTATGACATGGAGGAAAACCTCAAGGAGATCCGCTGGGCGCATAGCGCAGGGCTGAAGGG
>JAEZBH010000453.1 GCA_023427285.1 Pseudomonadota bacterium | reverse complement strand
CCCTTGAACTCAAGCTGCTGCACCTGCGGGCTGGTGATAACGAGCGTCATGACCAGATCGCGCAAGGCATCGAGGAAGCGGCGGGAAGAAGGCTCCAGCCCCGCCCGGTAGCGCAGCAGCGGCTCGGCAAAGGCGTCTTCCGTCTCAAGCCGGGCGTGGCGCACGAAGTGGTGAACGAGGTCGCCAATCAGGCGCTTGCGGCTGGTCTCTGCGCCGAACAGGGCATCCAGCAGAAAGGCCCATGTCTCAGCGTCGCTGCTGCCGGTGTTGGCATAGCGGCCGCCGTCGCGCAGTTCGGCAAGGAACAGGCCGCACAGGTCGGTCGGGGTGATTTCGGGCGGCAGCGCCGCCTCAAATTGCTCCCGGCTGATGAGCGAGAGGGCGATGGCATCTTCCAGATCATGCACGCCGTAGGCAATGTCATCCGCCAGATCCATGATCGAGCAGTCAAAAGACTTGTGCAGCGGCTTGCCGTGCTTGTCGGGCCTGCGCGAGACCTGCTGGAAGGCATCCCGGTCGGCACTCGAGAGCGGGGCCAGCACCCAGTCCACGGCCTCCTGCTCGCTGTCGAGATAGCATTTGGGCGGCTCGCTCGCCTTCCGGTCGATCACGCGGATGAGCGTGGCGCTTTCGGCCAGCCGGGGCGCTACGGCGGGGTTTACGACGGCGCTGTATGCCACCGGGTATTTCATCACGCCAAGGAGCGTGCGGCGGGTCAGGTTTGCGCCGTGGCCTTCGGAGAAGCTCTCAAGGCGGGTGAGAATGCGCAGCGTCTGGCCGTTGCCTTCGTAGCCGCCGTCATCGCGCATGCAGTAGTTCAGCGCCACCTCGCCGCCGTGGCCGAACGGCGGGTGGCCCAGATCATGCGTGAAGCCAACGGTCTGGATCAGGCTGGCCTCGGGCAGGTGCGCGTGGGCGGGGTGCTCGGGCCAGAACCTGCGGAAATGCTCCACAAGGCCGCCCGCGATTTGCGCCACTTCCAGCGAGTGGGTGAGGCGGGTGCGATAAAAGTCGCTGTCGCCAAGGTTCAGAATTTGCGTCTTGCCCTGAAGCCGCCGGAAGGAGGCCGAGTGAACGATGCGGGCATAGTCGACATCGAAGGGAGAGCGGGCATCCTGCGTCTTGGCTCGGGGTGTGTCACGCCGTTCTGTCCACATGCTGTCTGCTCGTTCCTCGTGCCTGAGAGTTTTGGGTTATAGGCAATGCCGGGTGGAGGCAAGGCCGGGGGAGAGGCAAGGAAGACGCTGGCCCTTACAGCGCGGCGGCGCGGGGCTGGCGGTCGTGCAGAGCGGCCTCGGCGAGCACCTTGGCCTCGAATTCAGCGCGCGGAATTGGGCGGCCATAGAGGAAGCCTTGCATGCAGGGTGCCCCCATGTCGGCAATGCGATTGGCGATGAATTCGGTCTCGACGCCTTCCACCACCACATGCAGGCCAAGGCGGTTGGCGAGATCGAGGATGGCCCAGACCACCTTTTCGCCATCAGAGCCCACCTCAAGGTTGCTGATGAAACTCCGGTCGATCTTGATTTCCTTGATCGGCAGGTTGCCAAGGTAGCTGAGCGAGGAATAGCCGGTGCCGAAATCGTCGATGGACAGGCGCACGCCAAGTCCCGCCAGCGCTTCCATGACGCTCAGGTTCTGCTGGGCGCGCTCCATGGCGGCGGTCTCGGTGATCTCGACGATCAGCCGCTCGGGCCGGTAGCCGTGGCGGTTGATTTGCCGGGACACGCACTCGGCAAAGCCGCGATCGCGGAACTGGTAGGAGGAGGCGTTGATGGACAGGTCAAGCTCGCCCAGCGGGCCGCCGCGCCGGGTCCAGTCGCCCAGCGTTGCGCTGGCCTGACGCACCACCCAGTTCCCAAGCTGGTTGATGATGCCGAACTTCTCGGCAAGGCCGATGAACTCAGCGGGCGGCAGCAGGCCGCGCTCCGGGTGGTTCCAGCGCAGCAGCGCCTCGGCCCCGCAAATGCGCCTGGTCTCGGCATTGATCTTGGGCTGGTAATAAAGCTCCAGCTCGTTCTCGGCGATGGCCTGGCGCAATTGCAGGCTGGTCTGGAGATCGTTGCTGGCCTTCTGGCCAAGCTCGGGCGTGAAGTAGCGATAGCCCGCGCGGCCCTGGCCCTTCACGTCGAACATGGCGATGTCAGCGCGGCTGATCAGGTCTTCGGGGATCTCGCCGTCATCCGGATAGACCGCAAGGCCGATGCTGCACGACAGAACGAGGGAATGCCCTTCCACCTGATAGGGCTCCTCGATGGCGCGGCAGATGCGGCGGGCGATCTCGTCTCCAACCGAGCGGTCTGCGGCGGTTGCCGCAATGATGATGAACTCGTCGCCGCCGAAGCGGGCCACCAGATCCTCTGGCCGCACGGACAGGCGAAGCCGCTCGGCGACCTGCACCAAGAGGGCATCGCCGATCTTGTGTCCGAACTCATCGTTGACGGCCTTGAAGCCGTCCAGATCGACGAACATCACGAGATAGCGGTGCTGCTGCGCCGTGGCGGTTGTGGGCAATTCGCGCAGATGCCAGTCCAGCGCCGTGCGGCTGGCAAGGCCGGTCAGCGAATCTGTCATGGCGAGGCGCTCAAGCTCTGCGTTGGCAAGTTCGAGCGACCGGTTGAGCTTGCCCGTGGCGGTTTCGTAGCGGCTGTCGAGGAAGGCAACGATGAGGGTGGCCGCCAGCAGGATGCTGCACCCAACGCTCAGGATGCGCCCCAGTTCTGCCGCATGCAGAGCCTCTGCCGCGCCGCAGACGCTGCCGGCGGGGAAGCTGGCGGCCATCATGCCGGTATAGTGCATCCCGACGATTGCCAGCCCCATGACCGCTGCGGCGATGAGCATGGGGAAAATGCGGTTCTGGAGGTGCTGGCGGCTGAAGGCGAAGCAGGTCCACAGCGCGGCGATGGAGGCAACCACGGCGATGATGAGGGAGGCCGCGAACAGGAGCGGATCATAGACAATGCCGGGCTGCATCTTCATGGCGGACATGCCGGTGTAGTGCATGGCGGCGATGCCTGAGCCCATCAACACGCCGCCCAGAATGAGACGCGGTGCAGACAGGTTGGTGCGCGACACCTCGTTCAGCGCAAACAGGCTCACGAGCACGGCGATGGCCAGGGAGAAAAGGGTCAGGCCCAGGTCATAGCCCAGCGGTATGGGCAGACTGAACGCGAGCATGCCCACGAAGTGCATGCTCCAGATCCCGCCGCCCATCGACAGTGCGCCCAGCGTCAGCCACAGCGATTTCAGGCTGGTCGTGCTGGTGATGCGCCGCGCCACCGTCAGGGCGACGTAGGCCGCGCAGGTGGCGATCAGATAGGATGCGATCACCAGCAGAAGGTCGAAGCTTCCGGTAATCAGGCCCGTTGTCGGGAGAGAGGGGGAAGCAAACACACTCATGAATTGCACTCGTGCTGCCAAAAACCGTCACTTGCAGCCGGGCTATAGCTCAAACGATCAAGCAGGAAAATTAGAGGAGAGGGCCTGCGCGGGATTTTCAGACTAATTTGGTAGTTTTTTAGATTCAGTGGCCTTTAGGGCACGGTTTAGAGCGACTTTCGAGCAGGATGGCACATCCTGCGGTTAAGAAAGCGCGACCAACAAAGGATTTGAGAAGCGGGCGACCTGCGCAAGCAGGCCGCAAGCCGCTCTGGAAGGCGTAATCATAAAAAAAGGGCCGCAACAGCGTTGCGACCCTCTTTTTGAAGTCTTTCCCGGTGGGGAAATGGCAGCTTAGGCGGCCATTGCCTTTTCCAGGTTCTCGACGATTGCCTCGAAGAACTTCTCGGTGGTCAGCCAGGGCTGCTCCGGACCGACGAGGATCGCGAGGTCCTTGGTCATCTTGCCTTCCTCAACGGTCTGGATGCAGACGC
>JAEZBH010000433.1 GCA_023427285.1 Pseudomonadota bacterium | reverse complement strand
TCGGTAGGGGTGAAGGCGTCTGCTTTGCCGCGCCCCTCCAAAATCTCCGCAAACCCCGCGCAGTAGTGATCGCACAGTGCCTGCGTCCCGGACTCCGGGATATTGCCCCCGGCAATGCCAATGGTCGCGAACCCCGCCAGCCGGATCGAGCAGACGCCCGCGCCGGAATCTTCGATGCCGACCACGTGGTGGCGCTCCTCGAACGGGATGCCCAGGCCGACCTTGCAGGTTTCCGCGTAGAGCCAGGGGTGGGGTTTGGGCTCCAATTCGCCTAAGGTTCCCACCTCGCCCTTGCGCAGCGGGAACCCGGCGGTGATGATCGCGTCGTAGAATTCCCGCGGATCGCCCATGCCAAGCTGGCGGAAGGCGGAGACGATCTCGGGGTAGGCTTTCTCGTACAGGCCCGAGGTCACCAGCCCGATCTTGATCTTGCGAGCCTTTAGCTCCAGCAGGAAATCCTTCAATCCCTCGGTGGGGGTGAAGGCGTCCGCCTTGCCGCGCCCCTCCAGAATTTCCTTCATCTCGCGCCCGGTGTGCTCGAAGTAGAAATGGCGGGCATCTTCCAGCGCGGAGCCGGGGCAGTACTTGTCGATGCAGTACTGCAAATGCTCCGACACGCTGTGGCCCGAGACGTACGGCAGGTCGGCCTCCTCCAGCTCGAAGCGCGGATTTTTGAGCAGCGAGGCGATGGACTGCTGGATGATCCACACCCAGAAGTGCTCGCTGCGGACCGATGTGCCGTCCAGGTCCATCAGCACCGCGCGGACCGGGTGATCGATCCGCACCGGGCGGACGGGGTAGTAGGCCGGGTAGCCCAGCGCCGAGCCGACGAAGGCCAGCGTGCGGTCGGCCCAGGCGATGAATTCTACCTTGCGGTCGCCGGTGGCGATGATCGACACCACCCCATCCGCGCCCACGCGGAACGCGCCGTCGCCGCTGGAATCCAGCGAGATCAGGCCGGAATCCGGCCCAAATTCCCCCAGGTCGGGTATTTTGATTAGTGATTGCGTCATTCGTTGTATTTCCCCATAGGCAGATTATACGCTATCCGCCGTAACGTTTCCGATACGCGCGCGTGATAACCTGTTCTTATGCAAAAACCACGGGTTCCCACCCTGATCGCCTGGGGTTTCTGCGCGGTGGTGAGCGTTTTGGCCATTATCGACACCGTGCAGACTGTGTCGGTGACCAACTTCGCCGGCCGGACCTTCGAGGCTGGTTACAGTATCGTTGAGGGGCTGTTGGTGATGCTGTTTGCCATCCCAGCCGCGCTGATCATCTCGCACCATCCGCGCAACGTGATCGGCTGGCTGCTGATGATTCCGGTGCTGGTGGCGGTGATTGTCGAGGGGGTCGATCGCTATCTGGCTACCTTTAAAACACCTCCACCCGCGGATGCCTTTCACCTGCTGCTGGTTTTATTCAGCGGCGCTTCGTGGGTTGCGCTGATCTTTCCGCTGCTGGTGATCCCGTTGTTGTTTCCTACGGGCCGCCCGCCCACTCCGCGCTGGAACTGGGTGGTGTACCTGGCAATCGGCATGTGCCTGCTGTTTTTCTTCTGGGTAGGGTTCTCGCCTACGTATGAATTGGAAAATGTCCCCTGGACCTTAACCAACCCGGTTGGTTTTTTGAGCCCCGGTTTTGAAAACTACTTCATGCCGCTTTGGGGCATTCTGCTGGTTGTGCTCACCGTGACAAGCCTGGCTTCAATTTTCTTCCGCTACCGGCGCGCCTCTTTGGTGGAGCGCGAGCAGATCAAATGGCTGCTGTACGGTTTCGCTGTATTTGTACTGGTGTACATCCCTTCCATTTACCTGAACCTGGAGTCGAACTTTTCATTGATGGGGGATATTTTTAGCTTGCTGTTTATCCTCTCCATCCTGACCATTCCCATCTCCGTCACCATCGCCATCCTGCGCTACCGCCTGTTCGATATCGACGTCATCATCCGGCTGACGCTGGTGTACGCCGTGGTCACCGCGCTGCTGGTGGCTGTGTACGTGGCCGGGATTGTGGTGACCCAGGCGGCCTTCCGCGCCGTCACCGGGCAGACCTCCGACGTGGCCGTGCTGGTGACGACCCTGGCGATCACCGTGCTGTTCAACCCGGTGCGGCGGCAGGTGCAGAAGGGGATTGACCGGCGCTTTTACCGCCAGAAGTATGACGCGGTGCAGGCCCTGGCCGAGTTCGCCAGCGCCGCCCGCGGCGGCTCCGACCTTGATGCGCTGACCGGCATGCTGGTCGGGACGATCTCGAAGACTCTCCAGCCCACGCAGGTGGGGTTATATATGAAGGGAGTGGGAAAAGAAGAGATAGGGAAGGGGTAGAGGTTCTTAACTTATGCCTGGAGGTTGTAGCTCGCTTCGCGAGCGTCTACCGCAAGGCCTCCCCCCGCCTCATTAATCTGGTAGAATCTTCGCACCATGAAGGTTCTTTACCGTTACCTCCTGATCCTCCTGATGCTGGCGATGGCAGGGTGTGCCTCCGCGGATGCTGCCACGGATGCGTCTGTGACTATTACCCCGGTGGTGGTAGACAATTCCGCCGCTACCAGGCCCACGGATACCGGCATCCTTGCTACCGCGACTGCGCCCGTATCCGCTGCGGAAAATCTGCCCCCCACGGCTGACCTGCCGGATCGTCCGAAACCCACCCTGGCCCCCGACGCCTGGGCGCGGATACCAGTGCTGCCCGAGCTTAGCCCGCGCGCCAAAGAAATCCTGGCCGATGGCATTGCCCGGGGCAACAACCCGCGCGCGTTCTCCAAAATCGGTGACTGCGAGTCGCAGACCGACTGGTTTTTGGATATGTACGACCTGGGACCCGACCATTATTCGCTCGGCGAGTACGAAGCGCTGGCCCCGGTGATCGACTTCTACAGGGGCTCGTTTGGCCGCACCAGCCTGGCGGCGCGGCAGGGCTTCACCGCTGCTTCGCTCATGTCGCCCATCTGGGCCGACCCGCAGTTGTGCGAGAAGGGCGAGACACCGCTGGCCTGCGAGTACCGGCTCCACAAGCCGGCGGTGGCCTTTATCC
>JAEZBH010000430.1 GCA_023427285.1 Pseudomonadota bacterium | reverse complement strand
TCTTCCATCTCGTGCCGCTGTTCCATTCGACCTCGAAGGGCACCAACACGGCGTTCTACAGCAACCCGGCGCTCGACAAGATCCTGGACGAAAACTACCACCAGCCCGACCCCGACCAGCGTCTCGCCGCCGCCAAGGCCGCGCAGAAGATCGTCCTCGACGACGCGGTCTGGGGAATGCTGTGGAACGACAACTGGACGCGCGTGGTGCGCAAGGGGATCACCGGCATCGCGAAGCGCTGGGATACGTTCGAGCACTTCACGTCGCTCAAGAACGCCTGAGCGCGCGTCCCAACCGGTGGCTTTCCTCGCCTATTTCCTGCGCCGCCTGTCTCTCGTCATCCCCACCCTGGTGGGGGTGACGCTCATCACCTTTACGCTCACCTACGTGCTGCCGGGCAACCCGGCGGTCGTGAAGGCTGGACCGCTGGTCTCGCCCGAGGTCGTGAAGGAGCTCGAGAAGCAGATGGGCCTCGACCAGCCGGCGTGGGTGCAGTACGGCCGCTATATCGGCGGCATCCTGCGCGGCGACCTGGGCGAAAGCGCATCGACCGGGCGCCCGGTGCTGGAGGATTTCAAGCAGCGCCTGCCCGCCACGCTCGAGCTGACCTTGGCAAGCCTCCTGATCGCGCTGGCCCTGGGCATTCCGCTCGGCGTGCAGTCGGCTGTGCACCGCGACACCGCGATCGACCATATCGGCCGCATCGTCGGCGTGGCCGGGGTCGCCATGCCGACCTTCTGGACCGGCCTGCTCGCGCTCTACGTCTTCTTCTTCCTGCTGGGCGTGGCGCCGCCGCCGCTTGGCCGGCTGGGGTCGGGCATCGACCCGCCGTCGGCGATCACCGGGCTTTATGTCGTCGACAGCCTGCTGACCGGCAACTGGAAGGCCCTGGGCTCGGCGCTGCACCAGCTCATGCTGCCCGCGCTGACGCTCGGCCTCAGCGTCATGGCGCCGATCGCGCGCATGGTGCGCTCGACGATGCTGGAGATCCTCGAGTCCGACTACGTCAAGGCGGCCTGGGCAGCGGGCATCCCGCGGCGCCGCGTGATCTACGGCGACGCCCTCGCCAACGCCATGATCCCCGTGATCACCATCCTGGGCATCGTGTTCGGCTTCCTGATGGCGGGCAACGCGGTGGTCGAGAGCGTGTTCGCCTGGCCCGGCATCGGCAACTACGCGATCACCGCGCTGATGACCAAGGACTCCGGCCCGATCCAGTCCTTCGTCCTGTTCGTGGCGCTGCTCTACGTCATCGTCAATTTCCTGATCGATCTTCTCTACGCGCTGATCGATCCGCGCATCCGTCTGGAATGATGGCCGACACCACCCCCTCGTCAACCGAACCCGCGCCGCTCCAGCCGGCGGTGGCCCCACCGACGCGGGCGCGTCTCGTCTGGCGGCGCATCCGGCGGAACTGGTTGTCCGCCGGTGCGCTCGCGCTGATCGTCCTGACGGCCCTGGCCGCCGCGTTGGCGGACTGGGTCGCGCCCTACGAGCCCGACGAGACCGACGCCGCTGCGGCGCTGGTGGCACCCAGCCTGCATCACTGGCTGGGCACCGACATCTACGGTCGTGACCTGCTCTCGCGCATCATCCATGCCGGGCAGGTCGACCTCACCGTCGCCTTCGGCGCCACTGCCCTCGCTCTGGTGATCGGCTGCTCGGTCGGCGTCGTCGCCGGCCTCTATCGCGGTGTCGTCGATCTCGTTATCATGCGTGTGGTCGATTCGGTCATGGCGTTCCCCGCCTTCATCCTGGCGATGGCCATCACCGCGGCGCTGGGCAACAGCGTGACCAACGTGCTGATCGCGATCGCGATCACGCAGATTCCCAACTATCTGCGCCTTATCCGCAGCGAGATCTTCCGCATTCGCGAGATGGAATATGCCGACGCGGCCCGCGTGGTCGGCAACCCGGCGTGGCGCATCATGTTCATCCATCTGCTGCCCAACGCGCTGCCGCCGATCATCGTGCAGGCGACGCTGGCCATGGGCTATGCGCTGCTTACCATGGCGGCGCTCTCCTTCATCGGCCTCGGTATTCAGCCGCCGCAAAGCGAATGGGGGTCGATGACCGCCGAGGGCGCGCAGTACATCGTGACCGGCGAATGGTGGCTGTTCCTGTTCCCGGGCCTCGCCATCGTGCTGATGGTGCTGTCCTTCAACTTGATCGGCGACAGCCTGCGCGACTTCCTCGATCCGCGCATGCGCGGCGTGCGATGACCGCGGCGGCTCCCGTCATCGAGGTCCGCGACGTCTCGGTGCGCTTCGCCACCGACCATGGCGACGTGCAGGCGGTCGACGGCGCGAGCTTCGCCGTGCGCCAGGGCGAGATCCTCGGGCTGGTGGGCGAGTCGGGCTCCGGAAAGTCGGTGACGGCGACGGCGATCCTCGGACTGATCCGCCGTCCCGGCCGCCTCGCCAGCGGCAGCATCGTGCTGAACGGCCGCGAGCTCACGACGCTCGGCCAGGAGGAATTGCAGAAGATCCGCGGCGTCGAGGTCGCGATGATCTCCCAGACCCCGCGCACCGCGCTCAACCCCCTGATCCCCGTCGGCCGCCAGGTGTCGCGGCTGCTCACGATCCACGCCGGCCTCGGCAAGGCGGAGGCGCGGCGACGCGCCATCGAGATGCTGACGCTGGTCGGCATTCCCGAGCCCGAGCGGCGCGCGCGCCAATATGCCCATCAATTCTCCGGCGGCATGTGCCAGCGCGTGATGATCGCCATGGCGCTCGCCACCTCGCCGCGGCTGCTGATCGCCGACGAGCCGACGACCGGCCTCGATGTCTCGACCGCGGCGCGCATCCTCGATCTGCTGCGCGAGCTCGGCGGCAAGACAGGCGCCTCGATCCTGCTGATCACCCACGATCTCGGCGTCGTCGCCCAGACCTGCCATCGCGTCGCCGTGATGCACGCGGGAC
>JAEZBH010000429.1 GCA_023427285.1 Pseudomonadota bacterium | reverse complement strand
GTGGAGGCGATCTGAACGTTGTCGTTCTCGCCCCAGACATCCTGCGCAGTCCGGTCATCGAACAATCCCATCTGGAAATTGTGAACGCCGAGAACGCCATAAACCCAGCCAGTGGACATGTCGGCGCGCGCAATCTCAAATTGAACATCCAAAAAGACGCTTGGCGGCAGTTCGTACCCGCCCCAGCGGCGCGGCTGAAGGATGCGAAAGAGACCCGCTCGACGCAACGCTTCAATGACCTCGGGCGCAATGCTGCGGTTTCTGGCATTCTCCTCGGCATGGGCCGCGATCAGGGGGGCGAGGGTGCGCGCTGTGTCGATCAGCTCAGAGGCAGTCGGGATGCCTTGTAGGGCGGGTGCAGTGCGCGTCATATCTCGCTCCCTTCGCACGTTTTTGAACGATGCTCTTTGCGCAACAGCGTCGCGAACATCCGCCGGGCCTGATAGGCGCCTTTGTCAGCTTGCAGGCCGAATTCCGGTTTCAAGTGGCGAGGCAGGGCATCCTGAAGGGCCTGGATCTGCTCCATGGCCGTCACATCCTCCATCAGAAGGTTGCGCAGATCCTGCTCCCGGTTCTCATTTAGGAATGGAAAGGTCTGTGTAACGGCGGTGAATTGCAGCGTACGACCGCGATCCTGCGGGGTGATACCGACAATAAGCTGGTTGATCTGCTTGGCCACGCTTGATTTTGTGACCGGCTCCAGGACCACCCTGATGCCACACAGGGAGGGGACAACTGCCTCGGCAATGATCGAGCGGTGGGCGGTCGTGCCTTCAAAACCGAATGTTCGCATGGTGAGGGGGCTTTGAGGCTCATTCTCGATACGGCGCGTCACTGAGATGCGGCCGGTATTAATGGCGAAGGTCAATGGTTCGCTTGCCACATGCCCTGCATCGATCTGTCCTTCGTGCAGGAAGGTGATGTGGCTGGCGTCCAGCAGGTTCTCGAAGGGCAGCAGGTAGTTGGACTTGCATTCGAGCAGTGGTCCGGTCTCCGAGTGCCAGCCGTCACAGCCAAAGCCATATGTAGACAGATCCGGGACCAACGCGGGATCTGCAAGAGCAGGATCGCCCATCCAGATCCAGACCCATTCCCATTGCTCAATGATCGGGTAGCTTTCGACGGACAGCCCGCGCGGCATGGGGCCGCCTGAGGGAATATGAGTGCATGCCCCAGCCGCGTTGAACCGGAGCCCATGGTAGCTGCATTGGATGTAATCGCCCGCCAGCTTGCCGCACGACAGGGGGTAACCCCGATGCGGGCAGCGGTCGAACAAAGCCACTGGGTCTCCGGCTTCCGTTCGGTAAAGGACGACGGGTTTGCCGAGGAGCCATCTGTGCAGTGGCACACGTTGCACCTCTGCGCGCGTGGCCGCCACATACCACGCATTTAAAGGGAAATCCCATTCCCCAAGGGGCACGCTAAAGTAATCCGGCTCGCTGGCACTCATAGGGCTGATCCCTCCTGGCAAGGAGCCAATCCGTTTGTGCTGCAAGCCGCAGGCAGGTTCCCAGTGACCATATCGGTGCTCATGACCGTCTCCAATGAGCAATCATTTGTTTTGTTTGGCCAAGAGAGTGGCTCAGCTTTGCGTCTCCTTCCCCCTCACTTTTGAGGGGGAAACGATCCAAAAGTGTTATTAAAAATACTCGGGCCCACTGGCAGGCCTGGATCTTCAGCCGGGCAATCAAAGGGAAGGGTACTGCGTTCTAGCCATAATCCGGGGGGATCAACGGTATGTCCGCACCAAAACGGGGCATTGTAGGCGTCGGTTGTCAGGTTGTGTTCAGTGCGCTAGCAACAACAGGGGCGCTCCCTGCGCTGGCACAGGACAATGTGCGGGCTCTGGACGATATCGTGGTAACCGCCACCCGTATGGGCGAGACCCGTCTCCAGGATACGCCGCTTGCTGTGTCTGCAATCACGGGCGATGCGCTGTCGGATCGGGGAATTGGCGATATCCAGGATCTGAAGTCCTACGTGCCCAGCCTTCAAGTTTCAGATTTGAGCGGCTTTACTCGGCTCTATATGCGCGGTGTCGGCTCGAACATTGTATTCGTGGGCTCGGACCCCAGCACGACGATCCATGTGGATGGTGTCTACATGGCGCGTCCCCTGGCTTATTTTAACGATTTTCTCGATGTGGAGCGGATCGAGGTGCTGCGCGGCCCGCAGGGCACGCTCTATGGCCGAAACTCGGTGGGTGGGACGATCAATGTCATCTCCCGCAGGCCGGCATCCGAGTTTGAAGGTCAGCTTCAGGTCATCGGAGGCACCTACGACACCTACGGTGTAAAGGGCTATGTCTCAGGGCCGGTATCGGAGAGCGGTGTTCGGGCAAGCCTGGCTGCAGATATCTCGGGTCATGATGCGTACCGTGAGAATGTGGCGACCGGTAATGACGTCGAGGATTCTTTTGCGTATGGTGTGCGCGGGCAACTGCTGTTTCCTGTAGGGGAGGGCGACCTCCTGTTGCGCGGCGATTATTCGCGCCAGCGCGGGGCTCTGGGCCAGTATCCAAAACTTTTGCGTCCAACGGGTATGCCTGCTGACGATGCGATCCTTGGCAATTTCGACAAGGTGTCGATGGACCTCGACAATCGCACCGCGACACGGAATTACGGCGGCGCGGCCGAGCTCAGCCTGCCTTTGTCCGATGACCTCTCCTTGAAATCGCTGACCTCTTACAGGGAGTTTCGGGGCAACATTGTCTCGGACGCTGACTCGAGCATCCTGCCCATCCTGCGCACGACAATCGGGGACATTCGACAGCACCAGTTCAGCCAGGAAGTCACGTTGGATGCCCGCTTGGGCAAGGTTCATGTGGTTGGCGGCGGCTTCTATTTCAGGGAGAAAAACAACGAGCCTCTGACGTTGAATATCATTCCGGCTGGCATAACCCGCGTCCAAAGGCCGGCCGTCACGGCTGAATCCTACGCCTTCTTCGGGCAGGCCGACATCGAATTGACGGAAACTCTGTCTTTGGTTGCAGGATTGCGCTGGACCAGGGAGGAGAAGCATTTTGATCTGCTGGACTATTTTGTGTTCTCGGATAGTCCTGATCCGCGCGTTGC
>JAEZBH010000425.1 GCA_023427285.1 Pseudomonadota bacterium | reverse complement strand
CGGGAAAGGCCGCGCCGAGGAAACCTGTTCCTCCGGCACGGCCCGGCCCTGAACATCATGCCCCGAACAAGGAAACCTCTCCGGGCATCATGGGGTCAGCTTGAGCGCTGCCCCATTACCCTGGACTATTCCTTGCCCAGGTAGATGTTGGTGATCTTGTTCAGCATCGCGATCGCTTCGTCGCGCGGACGCTGGAACACGTTGCGGCCGATGATCGAGCCGTTGCCGCCGCCGTCGCGGATCGCGCGAGCGTCGTCGTAAACCGAGTCAGCGCCCTTGGTTGCGCCGCCCGAGAACACCACCAGACGGCGACCGTTGAAGGCCGACTGCATGACGTGCTCAACGCGCTTTGCCTGCGTCGACAGGTCGATCTTGTACTTCTCGTAGACCTTCTTGGCCTCGCCCTGCTCCAGGTGGTCCGTCGGCAGCTTCACCTTGATGATGTGAGCGCCCATCAGAGCCGCAATGTGAGCCGCATAGGCGCAAACGTCCATGGCGGTCTCGCCGTCCTTGGTCAGTTCGCCGCCGCGCGGGTAGGACCACAGCACAACGGCCAGACCCACGGACTTGGCTTCAGCCGACAGTTCGCGGAATTCTTCCATCATGTTGTAGCAGTCATCCGAACCCGGATAGACGGTGAAGCCGATGGCCGAGCAGCCCAGCTTCAGCGCATCGTCGATGGTGCCGGTGACAGCCTGGTCCTTCAGACCAACGAGCGAGTTGGCCGAGTTCATCTTCAGGATGAGCGGCACCTGACCGGCAACGCGATCAGCCACGGCTTCCATCATGCCCAGCGGGGTTGCATAGGCATTGAGGCCAGCGTCGATGGCGAGCTGCGGGTGGTAGAACGGATCGTAGGCAGCCGGATTCGGTGCGAACGAGCGGGCCGGACCATGCTCGAAGCCCTGGTCAACCGGCAGGATGACCATCTTGCCCGTACCAGCCAGCTTGCCGGTGCTCAGGATGCGAGCCAGGTTTGCCTTGGTGCCGGCATTGTCGGTCTCATACCAGGACAGGATGTCCTTAACGCGCTTCGTCACTTTCATGAAAGTAACCCCTCATCGAGAAGATTGATGGTCATTTTGGGGCCTCAATGTCAGCCCCCGTCTAGCTTGGCAACTCAAAAAGCCGAAAGACCGCCCTGCCCCGTTCGGCGGCCAGACGGTCCTTCAGTCTTTGAGTTCAATTCTTGAGTGCTTCGACGCCCGGAAGCGCCTTGCCTTCCATCCATTCGAGGAAGGCGCCGCCTGCCGTCGAAATGAAGGTGAGGTCTTGCGAAACACCGGCATGGTTCATGGCCGCAACGGTATCGCCGCCGCCAGCCACCGAAACCAGCCCGCCGCCCTGCGTCAGGGCTGCGGCTGTCTTGGCCAGCGCCACGGTTGCACGGTCAAACGGCGGGATTTCGAACGCGCCGAGCGGGCCGTTCCAAACCAGCGTCTTGCAGATCTTCAGCACGTCGCCCAGCGCTTCAACAGCTGCCGGACCAACGTCGAGAATCATCTCGTCCTCGGCCACCTCATGCACGTTGACCACGCGATTCTCGGCGTTTGCCTTGAATTCCTTGGCCACGACCACGTCATACGGCAGGTGAACCGTGCAGCCCGACTCTTCCGCCTTGGCGAGGATCGACAGCGCGGTCTCGGCCAGATCGTGCTCGCACAGCGACTTGCCGACGTTCACGCCGCGCGCGGCCAGGAACGTGTTGGCCATGCCGCCACCGATGATCAGGTGATCGACCTTGCCAACGAGGTTGGTCAGCACGTCGAGCTTCGAGGAAACCTTTGCGCCGCCCACGACAGCCGCCACCGGGCGCTGCGGGTTGCCAAGGCCGTTCTCCAGCGCGGTCAGCTCTTTCTCCATCGAACGACCGGCATAGGCCGGCAGCACATGGGCCAGCCCCTCGGTCGAGGCGTGAGCGCGGTGCGCTGCGGAGAAAGCGTCATTGACATAGATGTCGCCGAGCTTGGCCATACCCTTGGCCAACTCCGGGTCGTTCTTTTCCTCGCCTGCGTGGAAACGGGTGTTTTCCAGCACGGCAACCGAACCGGCAGGCAGAGCGGCAACGGCGGCTTCGGCTTCTGCGCCGACGCAATCGTCGATGAATGCCACGTTCACACCCAGAACCTCGCCCAGCGCCGGTGCGATCGGCTTCAGCGACATCTCGGGGACGCGCTTGCCCTTCGGGCGGTCAAAGTGGCTCAGCACCAGAACCGTGGCGCCCTTGGCCAGCAGGTCCTTGATGGTGGGTGCGGTTGCCGTCAGGCGGGTGGTGTCGGAGACACGGCCATCCTGAACCGGAACGTTCAGGTCAGAGCGCAGCAGGACCTTCTTGCCGGTCAGGTCGCCCAGATCATCGATAGTGCGGAAGCTTGCCATTTCATTGCCCCTTTCGAACAGCAAGGACCCCCGCCGAGGCGGGGGTCCTGACCTTTCCGAACGTATATGGTTCGCTTAACCGGCGTTGGCCATGGCCACAGCGGTATCGCTCATACGATTCGAGAAGCCCCACTCGTTGTCGTACCAGGTCAGGATGCGCACGAAGCGCTTGTCGATGACCTGAGTCTGGGTGGCGTCGAAGTTCGACGAGAAGGCATTTTGGTTGAAGTCCACCGACACCAGTTCGTCGGTGACGTAGCCCAGCACGCCCTTCAGCGGACCCTCGGCAGCCGCAGCGCGGACTGCTTCGTTGATCTCTTCAACGGTGACGTCGCGGCCAGCGTCGAAGGTCAGGTCCACAACCGACACGTTCGGGGTCGGAACGCGGATCGAGGTGCCGTCCAGCTTGCCCTTCAGTTCCGGCAGAACCAGACCCAGAGCCTTGGCAGCGCCGGTCGAGGTCGGGATCATGGACAGAGCCGCAGCGCGGGCGCGGCGGCGGTCAGCGTGAACCTGGTCCAGAATGCGCTGGTCGTTGGTGTAGGCGTGGATCGTGGTCATGAAACCACGCTCGATGCCCACGGTGTCGTTCAGCACCTTGGCAACCGGAGCAAGGCAGTTGGTGGTGCACGAAGCGTTGGAGACGATCTTGTGCTCGGCCTTCAGGTTCTGGTGGTTCACACCGTACACAACGGTGATGTCCTCGCCCTTGGCCGGAGCCGAAATCAGCACCTTCTTCGCGCCAGCCTCGAGGTGAGCCGAAGCCTTGTCTGCGCTGGTGAAGAAACCGGTGCACTCAAATGCGATGTCCACGCCCAGAGCCGCGTGCGGCAGCTCGGCCGGATCGCGCTCTGCGGTGACGACGATTTCCTGACCGTTCACCACGATCTTGTCGCCCTTCACCTCGACGGTGCCGGGGAAGATGCCGTGTACGGAGTCGTACTTCAGCAGGTGAGCGTTGTCCTCAGTCGACGCCAGATCATTGATGGCGACGACCTGAACGTCCGTGCGACCCGATTCGAAAATCGCACGCAGAACATTGCGGCCAATACGCCCGAAGCCATTAATTGCCACCCGAACGGTCATTTCCGTTTTCTCCTCAATATCTTCGTGCACCACGAATACGGCGCGCCTATAGCGCAGCGCTTACTGCTTCTGCAATCTTGTTGGGGGTCAGACCGAAGAAATCATAAAGTTCCTCAGCCGGGGCGCTCGCGCCGAAGCGGTCAATGCCGAGCATGAGCCCCTTGTCACCCACATACTTCTGCCAACCAAACGTCGAGGCCGCCTCAATGGAGACCTTCAGCGTGCCCGGCTTCAGCACATCGCGGCGGTAGTCTGCCGGCTGCGCATCGAACAGTTCCCACGACGGCATGGAGACGACTTCCGCGGCCACGCCCTTGGCGGCCAGCAGGTCTGCCGCCTCAAGTGCAATATGGACCTCGGAGCCGGTCGCGATCAGGGTGACGCGCGCATCCGCCGCAGCCCGCAGGAGGTAGGCACCGCGAGCCGACAGGTTTTCAGAGGCTTCGAGACGCAGCTGCGGCAGGTTCTGACGGGTGAGCGCCAGAATGGACGGGCCGTGCGCGTTCTCCAGCGCCAGCTGCCAGCACTCGGCGGTTTCCACCACGTCGGCCGGACGGAGCACCTTCACGTTCGGCATGGCGCGGAACGAGGCCAGATGCTCGATCGGCTGGTGGGTCGGACCATCCTCGCCAAGGCCAATCGAGTCGTGGGTCATCACATAGACCACGCGCTGATGCTGGATTGCCGACAGGCGGATCGCCGGACGGCAGTAGTCGGTGAACACGAAGAACGTGCCGCCGTAAGGAACAACGCCGCCGTGCAGGGCCAGACCGTTCATGGCAGCGGCCATGCCGAACTCGCGGATGCCGTAGTGAATGTAACGGCCGCCGTAGTTGTCCTTGTCCAGAATCGCCTGGTTCTTGGTCTTGGTGTTGTTGGAGCCGGTCAGGTCAGCCGAGCCGCCAACGGTTTCCGGCAGTGCCGCGTTGATGGCCTCCAGCGCCATTTCCGAGGCCTTGCGGGTCGCCACCTTCTGCGGGTTGGCGATCAGGCCGTCGATGTAGGTCTTGTTGGCCTCACCGAAGTTGCCCGGCAGTTCGCCGCGCATCCGGCGCTCGAACTCAGCCTGCACGTCAGCCGGTGCCGCCTTGAAGCGCTCCAGCCATGCCGCACGATCAGCCGAGCCGCGCTTGCCTGCCGTGCGCCATGCCTCCAGCACCTCTGCCGGAATCTCGAACGGCGCATACGGCCAGCCCAGAGCCTCGCGTGCGCCTTCGATTTCCGAAGCGCCCAGCGGCGAGCCATGAACGCCAGCGGTGCCCTTCTTGGTGGGCGCGCCAAAGCCGATCACGGTCTTGCAGCCGATCAGCGACGGGCGCGGATCGTTTTGCGCTGCGCGAATCGCTGCCTCGACAGCTTCCGGATCGTGGCCGTCAACGCGCTGAACGTGCCAGCCTGCCGCGTCAAAGCGCTTCGCCATGTCTTCCGACGAGGTCAGGCTGATCGGACCGTCGATGGAGATATCGTTGTCGTCCCACAGCACGATCAGGCGGCCAAGGCCAAGGTGACCGGCCAGCGAGATCGCTTCCTGCGAGACGCCTTCCATGAGGCAGCCGTCACCGGCGATCACGTAGGTGTAGTGGCTGACGAGGTCATCACCGTACTGGGCGTTCAGGTGACGCTCGGCCAGCGCGAAGCCGACGGAGGTCGCCAGACCCTGACCCAGCGGGCCGGTGGTCATCTCGACGCCCGGCAGTTCGCCGTATTCCGGGTGACCGGCGCACGGGCTGTGGAGCTGGCGGAAGTTCTTGAGATCATCGAGCGTCGGGCGCTCGTAGCCGGTCAGATGCAGCAGCGAGTAGATGAGCATCGAGCCGTGGCCGGCAGAGAGGATGAAGCGGTCGCGGTCCGCCCAGTGGGAATCGCTGGGATCGTACTTCATCACCTTGGTGAAGAGGACGGTTGCGACATCCGCCATGCCCATCGGCATGCCCGGGTGACCCGATTTGGCTTTTTCGACCGCATCCATGCTCAGGGCACGGATGGCATTCGCCATATCTTTGTGAGAAACAGTCATGGCACTCGCTGCGATTTGAACGCTGGGAAATCGCGCGCACAATAGGGATGGACGCGCGAAGGTCAACCACGGCCACGCATTCACCGCACGGCGAGTTGACGCATTTGGTCACACGGCCCTATGCTTTCTGCGAAATTTTTCCAACGGATCAGAATCACAATGACGTTGCAGAGTGCCACCGAGCGGCTCGACGCCGCCGTACAGTTGCTTGAAGACAGACTCGAAACCCGCGTTCGCACGCTGAAGAACGAGGCCGCCGCCCTGCGCCAGGAGCGCGATACGCTTCAGGGCCAGCTGCTTGAGGCCATGAACGCCGTGCGCCCGGATCTCGAGGAAGCCAACGCCCTTCTTCAGATGGAAGTTGAGGAAATGGCCAAGGCGCACGACGCCTTGCTTCAGAAATATAATACGCTGGAGCAGCAGCACGCCGCACTTGAGGCGCGCCACGCTGAACTGGAACAGCAAAAAACCGCGCTTGAGACGCGTCACGCCGAACTGGAGCAGGCCGCAAACGAGGCACTTGCCCGTGTTGACCGCCTCATCGCAGAGCTGGATGTCGAGCCCGCCTCGACGCCAGAGGACGCAGAAGCGCGCTAAGCCGCAATAACCATAACCGCAAAAGGAGTCAGCTGTGGGTCAGGTCACAATTGCCGTTGGCGGACGCCAATATTCCCTCGTCTGCGGCGATGGGGAGGAACCCCAGCTCGAACGTCTGGCCGGTTATGTTGACTCAAAGGTTGAATCCCTGTCCGCAACCCTCGGACGGATCAGCGAAAGCCGGATGCTGCTGATGGCCTCCCTGCTGATTGCCGATGAGCTGATGGACCTGAAATCCCGCCTTGCCGAGGGAGGCCACCCTGTGCCCGACACCGGCGAGGCGGAACAAAGGCTTTTCCGCCTGGCGGAGCGTTTAGAATCTTTGGCGTTCAGCCTTGAGCCGCAGCCCCAGTCATCCTAGATTGGTCAACGGCGGGTACTGCAAGGTACGAGCGTAGAGATAATCCCTGAGGCGATAAAAACATCCTAGGGGGCTGTCCCTGAGCAGATCCTGGTCTGCATTACATGGTCCCCACCTGACGTTACTGGCGTCAGAGGATAATCCAGCCAACGGCCCCAGCGGTCCCGCCACCTTCTCATGACACAATCACTCCCCCCAACCGGACTCCCCAAAACCGAACTGCGCGCCGCCATGCGGCAGGCCCGTCGCAGTTTCGTCCAGTCCGTGCGGGCTGAGGGTCCCGAGGCGGAACGGCACATCGCCGAAGCGCTGGCCGCGCAGGTTATTCCCCACCTTCAAGACGCACGCGCCGTTGCCGGTTACCGGCCAACGCCGTGGGAAATCGACCCCGGCGCGATTGAGGCGCACCTGCTGGCCTCTGGCGTCACTGTCGCCCTGCCCCGCACCCACCCCAATGCGCCCCTCACCTTTCACGCGATTGACCGCCACACGGTCATCGCGCCCGGCCTGCACGGCATTCATGAGCCGCCCGCCACTGCTCCCGTCGTTGCGCCAGACGTGGTACTGGTCCCGCTGGTGGCGGTTGATCGTTATGGCATCCGCCTGGGCCAGGGCGGCGGCCACTATGACCGAACACTGGAACTCCTGCGGCGCGACGCCCCCGTTCGGGCCATCGGCCTCGCCTTCGACGTTCAGATCGTTGACCGGCTTGAGGCCGAGGCGCATGACCAGCGTCTCGATGCAATCGCCACGCCGACGCAATGGCTTGAAATCACCGGCTGAGCTTTTGCTTCAACAGAAGAGCATCCGCCTACATCCTTCTGGGATAAAAGGATAAACCATGTCCGGATCAAGCGATTCCCGCACCTATACCGACAAGCCGCTGGTGGGCGTGGGCGTCGCCGTCATCCGCAACGACAAGGTTCTGCTCATCCAGCGCGGCAAGCCGCCTCGCGCGGGTTACTGGAGCATTCCGGGCGGCATGCAGCATCTGGGCGAAACGGTGCGCGAGGCCGCCAAGCGGGAGGCGTTTGAGGAAACCGGCCTTGAGGTTGAGGTTCGCGATCTGCTCGACGTGATCGACCTGATCGAGACCGATGATGATGGACGTACCCGCCGCCATTACACCCTGATCGACTTCTGGGGCACCGCGGCTGCCGGAGAGCCCGTTGCCGGGGATGATGCACGCGATGCCCGCTGGTTCACCCATGCCGAAACGGCAGACCTTCCCATGTGGGAGAAGACGCGCGAAATCATCGCACTGGCTTTCTCCCGCGCCGCTGGTACGAAAGGCGCATGACCCAGAGCCAACGTAAATTGATGGGCGTCTTCCTTGTTGTGGGCGGGCTGACCCTTTATTGCCTGATCGTCGCGGGGCTGCTCTCTGTGCTGCCTCGCCTCAACATCATCCTTGAGGTTGCCCTCTACACCTTCTTCGGCATCGTCTGGATCTTCCCGATGCGCTCCGTGCTTGTGTGGATGGAAACCGGTTCCTGGTGGGTGCGTCGTGACCGCTGAAAACATTGCTGATCCCAAAACCGTCACCACAATGGTGGAGGTGCGCGCCAATATCGATGCGCTCGACCGCGCCATTGTTCGCCTGCTGCGCCAGCGGCTGGACTTCATCGAAGCTGCGGCGCGTATCAAGCAGGATCGGGGCGCCGTGCGCGACGAAGCCCGCAAGGCCGACGTCATCAACAAGGCCAAGACAGAGGCCGAACGCATTGGCATGCCGACCGATCTGGTTGAGCAACTGTACGAACAGATGGTTGAGTACAGCATCGCCCATGAGTTCGTGCGCTTTGATGAGATTCGGGAAACGGAAGCGCGCTGAGCGCGCTTCACCCACTGCCTCAGCAGCTCGAAACAAACGCTTGGCCTGAAACGAAAAAAGCCGCCCTAAGGCGGCTTTTTCATTTTCACTTTCCTGAAAGGAAAGTGGCGCGAGTGACGGGGCTCGAACCCGCGACCTCCGGCGTGACAGGCCGGCACTCTAACCAACTGAGCTACACCCGCGTGGTGTGGGCGGGTAAGTACGGGTTTAGCCCTTCCCTGTCAAGCGCTCTCAACACAAGAAATTACATTTCCCGAACAAATTTTACAGGCACCCGAAAATACTCAGGCACAGCGCCCCGAAAGCAGCAACGCGTGCGACCCGGAACCCGGCTGGAGATTTGAATCGGTGAAGGAGCGGCAGTGGCGAGTGGACCAAATACCCCGCATCGAGTATGCCGCGCATACGAAAAAAGCCGCCCGAAGGCGGCTTTTTCATGTTCACTTTCCCGAGGGAAAGTGG
>JAEZBH010000383.1 GCA_023427285.1 Pseudomonadota bacterium | reverse complement strand
CCATGTTCCAGCAATTTCATGCGCGCCAGCTTGATGACTTGCGGCAGTCGATCAAGTCATACCATGAGGTGCGTGCGGGTTTGCTGCCTGATTTAATGCGGGAGTTGACCCGCTGATCGTCTTGAGGCCGGGCAGACCCGGCTTCCGCTGAACTCTGGTCGGTGCCTGGACATGCCCCCCGCATGATCCGTGTGCCGATCTTCTTTTTTCGGCTTCCTGACATCGTTGAATAGAGGCGCATGCGCGCCAGAGCGGGGCCGATTGGTCGAATGCTGCGCGATGCTGCTTTGCATGGTGAGCGGCATGTGGTAAACAGAACAAACAGTGAACAATAAAACGCGTGCAAAACAAGCCCACCTTTTCCGGCCCTCTCTTCCGAACGGGTGCTTATGAGCCGCTATGCTGAACTTCAGGTGACGACAAACTTCTCCTTTCTGCGGGGCGCAAGCCATGCGGAGGAATTGGTTGCCCGCGCGAAGGCCCTGGGTCTGGAGGCGCTTGCGGTTGCCGACCGGAACACGCTGGCCGGAGTGGTGCGGGCGCATACGGAGGCAAAGAAGCAGGGCCTGCGGCTGGTGATCGGCTGCCGCCTCGATCTGGCCGATGCGCCCTCGCTTCTGGTGTATCCGACGGACCGCGCCGCCTATGGCCGCCTGTCGCAGTTGCTGACGCTGGGCAAGCGCCGCGCGCCCAAGGGCGAATGCTATCTGACGCTGGCCGACGTGGCGGCGCACAGCGAAGGGCAGGTCATTGCCATTCTTCCGCCCCGGCGGCGAGATCGCTCCACGATTGTCGATTTCATCAAGCAACTGCTGGTCATGCGGCAGATGCTGCGCCCGGCGCATAGCCTGTATCTGGTCGCCCAGCATTCCTATCGCGGCGATGACAGGCGCTGGCTTAGTCGCTTGCAGGCGATTGGCGACGGCCTCGACCTGCCGCTGGTGGCGAGCAACGATGTTTTGTACCACGTGCCGGAGCGCCGCCCGCTTCAGGACGTGCTGACCTGCATCCGCAAGAAGACGACGATCAGCGCGGCAGGAATGAGCCTTGCCGCCAATGCGGAGCGGCACCTGAAAGCGCCGGAGATTATGGCCGACCTGTTCCGGGGCCATGAAGAAGCGCTGGAGAACACCTTGAAGATCGTGGCGGACTGCCAGTTCAGCCTCGATCACCTGCGCTATGAATACCCGGATGAGCCGGTGCCCGCGGGCCTGACGCCGCAGCAGCATCTGGAAGCCCTGACCTGGCAGGGGGCGGCGCAGCGCTTCCCCGACGGTCTGCCGGACTCTGTCCGGGCAACGGTGCAGCGCGAGCTCCAGCTTATCGAGCAGATGGAGTATGCGCCCTACTTCCTGACGGTGCATGACATTGTGGCCTATGCCCGCGAACAGGGCATTTTGTGCCAGGGGCGCGGCTCGGCGGCCAATTCGGTGGTCTGTTTTTGTCTTGGCATCACCTCGGTCAATCCGACAGAGGTGAACCTTCTGTTCGAGCGCTTCATCAGCGAGGAGCGCCGTGAGCCGCCCGATATCGACGTGGATTTCGAACACGAGCGGCGCGAGGAAGTCATCCAGTACATCTACCGGCGCTATGGCCGTCATCGGGCGGGTCTGGCGGCAACGGTGATCTCCTACCGTCCGCGCTCGGCGATTCGCGACGTGGGCAAGGTCATGGGCCTGTCGGAAGACGTCACCACCGCACTGGCGGGAACGGTGTGGGGCGCAGGGAGGGAGGGCGACATCGACGAGAAGCGGCTGCGCGAGGCGGGGATCCAGATTCTGGATGACAAGCTGATGCAGGCGCTGCGCCTTGCCAATGAGCTGATCGGCTTTCCGCGCCACCTGTCGCAGCACGTGGGCGGCTTCGTGCTGACCAAGGGGCCGCTGGATGAAACCGTGCCCATCGGCAATGCGGCCATGGCGGAGCGCACGTTTATCGAGTGGGACAAGGACGACATCAACGCCCTGCGCCTCTTGAAGGTGGATGTGCTGGCGCTGGGTATGCTGACCGCGCTGCACAAGGCATTCGACCTTGTGGAGAAGCATCATGGCCGCCAACTCACGCTCGGCACCATTCCGCGCGAGGATGCGGGCGTTTACGACATGTTGTGCCGCGCCGATTCGCTGGGTGTGTTTCAGGTGGAGAGCCGGGCGCAGATGAACATGCTGCCGCGCCTGAAGCCGCGCTGCTTTTATGATCTGGTTATTCAGGTGGCGATCGTGCGGCCGGGTCCGATTCAGGGCGATATGGTGCATCCCTACCTGCGGCGGCGCGATGGGCTGGAGCGGGTGGAGTATCCGTCTCCTGCCCCGGAGCACGGACCGCAGGACGAGTTGAAGTGTATTCTGGCCAAGACCCTGGGCGTGCCGCTGTTTCAGGAGCAGGCCATGCGCATTGCCATGGAGGCGGCGCGCTTCATACCGGCGGAGGCCAACGGGCTGCGCAAGGCCATGGCGACGTTCCGCAGGCGCGGCCTTATTCATGAATATGAGGAGATGATGGTCAGCCGCATGACGGCGCGCGGCTACGACCCGGCCTTCGCCAAGCGCTGTTTCGAGCAGATCAAGGGCTTTGGCGAATATGGCTTCCCTGAAAGCCATGCGGCCAGTTTTGCGCTTTTGGTCTATGCCTCGGCCTGGCTGAAGTATCATTACCCGGACGTGTTCTGCGCGGCGCTGCTCAATTCTCAGCCGCTGGGCTTCTATGCTCCGGCGCAGATCGTGCGCGATGCCCGCGAGCATGGGGTTGAGGTGCGCGAGCCGGATGTGAACCGCTCCGGCTGGGATTGCACGCTGGAGGCGGCAGGAGAGCGCGGGTATGCCGTGCGCCTTGGCCTGCGCATGATCGACGGCCTCAGCCAGAGCGCCGGGCAGATGGTGATGAAGGCCCGCAGCGAGGGCTTGTTCCGCACTATCGAGGAGCTGCGCCGCCGCTCCGGCCTGCCGGTGGACATGCTGGAAAAGCTGGCGGCAGCAGATGCCTTCCGTTCGCTGGGGCATGACCGTCGTCAGGCGCACTGGGCGGTGCGCGCCGTGCCCAAGGCCAAGCCCCTGCCGCTGTTCGAGCACGTGGGCGAGGTGGTGCCGGAGCCATCCGTTGCCCTGCCGGATGCGGCGCTGTCAGAAGAGGTGGTGGCCGATTACCAGACCCTGCGTCTGTCGCTGAGGGCGCACCCCATGGAGCTGCTGCGCACGCGCTATGCCCGTCAGGGCGTTGTGACCTGCGCGGCGCTGCAAGCGTTGAAAGACGGCGCCCGCGCCAGCGTGGCAGGCGTGGTGCTGGTGCGTCAGCGCCCCGGCAGCGCCAGCGGCGTGGTGTTCATGACCGTGGAGGACGAAACCGGCTTTGCCAACATCGTGTTCTGGCCGAGCGTGTTCGAGAAGTTCCGCGCAGCCGTGATGGGCGGGCGCTTGGTGCGCATCGAAGGCCGGGTGCAGCGGCTGGAGGCGACGCCGGGCGGGGCCAAGCCCGCTGTTCCTGTCGTGCATCTGGTGGCTGTGCGCATCCTCGACCAGAGCGGGGATCTGGCGCTTTTGTCGGATG
>JAEZBH010000357.1 GCA_023427285.1 Pseudomonadota bacterium | reverse complement strand
TAAAGGTGACCGAGGTCATCAGCCGCAACGAGACGTTCGTGAGCAACGGCAACCTGACCACGAACGTGTTCAAGCCGACCGGCAAGGGTCTGGAGCTTGAGCCCGTCACCCACCCGAACGATCTGGTTGAGGGCGAAGCCGCAACCTTCCGCTTCCTGCTGGACGGCAAGCCTGCCGCGGGCCTGAAGATTCTGGCCATCCCTGGCGGCACCCGCTACCGCAACCAGGCGATCGAAATCACCGGCGAGACCAACGCCAACGGCGAGGTGTCCATCACCTACCCGCAACCCGGCATGTACTGGATGGAGGTTGAAACCTCCGACAACAAGACCTCCGTGCCGCAGGCCACCGCCCGCCGCGCGGCCTATGTCATGACCGTTGAAGTCATGCCGCAGTAAGGGCTTTCGCGGGCGCATCGTTCAACCGGTGCGCCCGCCCCCCTTTCCTTCCCATGCGCATTCTCGTTCCCTCCGCCCTGTCGCCGATGGCCATTACTGGCCGCGAGCCGAACGCCCCGGTTGAGACCCTCTCCGGCCACACCATGGGAACGAGCTGGTCTGTCCGCGTCGTGCTGCCGCAAACGCTCGGCCTCTCCCTCTCGGCCATCGACGCCGCCATCCGCCAACGGCTGGATGAAGTCATCGAGCAGATGAGCCATTGGGAGCCGACCTCCCGCCTCAGCCAGTACAACCAGGCTGCACCCGGCACATGGCACGATCTGCCTGCCCCGTTTCGCACCGTGCTGAAATGCGGCCAGAACATCGCCGAGCAAACAGATGGCGCGTTCGATGCCACCATCGGCGCGGTCGTTGATCTCTGGGGCTTCGGTCCCGCCCCCGCCCGCACGGCACCGCCCGCGCAAGCCGACATTGACGCCGCGCTCCGGCTCGGCGGCTGGCGCAAGCTGGAATTTGATGTCTCCCAGCGCCGCATTTTGCAGCCGGGCGGCCTGCGCCTTGATTATTCAGGCATCGCCAAAGGCTTTGCCGTCGATCATGTGGCAGAGGGCCTGCAACAGCTCGGCCTGCGCCATTTTCTCGTGGAAGTCGGCGGAGAGTTGCGCGGCGAGGGCGTGAAGCCCGACGCCTCGCCGTGGTGGGTGGCCGTCGAGCGCCCCGCGCGCCTGCCGCAGGATGCTGAGGGGTTGATCGAAACCCGCGTTGCCCTGCACGGCCTCTCCATCGCCACCTCTGGCGATTACCGCCGCTGGTTTGAAAGCGGAGGCCGCTATTATTCCCACACGATCGACCCCCGCACCGGCTGGCCCATCGACAACGGCGTGATCTCGGCAACGGTCCTTGCCCCCTCGTGCATGATGGCGGATGCCTGGGCGACCGCGCTCACCGTCTCGGGATTTGACACCGCCCTTGCGCTTGCCGAAAAGCACGGGATTGCCGCGCTCCTGATCCGCCAAGGCCCGAATGGCGTTGAGGAATGCCTCTCGCCCGCCCTTCGCGAAATGATGGATTGAACCATGTCTCCCGAGTTGCGCCTTGCGTACGTTCTTGCCGTTGTTCTGCTCTACGGACTGTTCTGCCTGTGGATCGCCCTGCGTCACCGCAAGCGCACGCAAGCGAATGGCACGCACGCTTTGGGAAATGGCAACGGCAGCACGCCGGTTCTGGTGGCTTACGCCAGCCAGAGCGGGTTTGCCGAATATCTGGCGGGCCGCACTGCCGAGAGCCTGATTGCCGCAGGCCAGCCCGTCACGCTGCTGCCGCTGGAGCAGGTGCAAGCGGACACTCTGGCCACGGTCGAGCGCGCGCTGTTCATCGTCAGCACCACCGGAGAGGGAGACGCTCCGGCCCACGCCTACCGCTTCGTTGCAAAAGTGATGGACACGCCCGCTAACTTTTCGCGCCTCCGCTACGGCGTTCTGGCGCTGGGTGACAGCCGCTACGTCAATTTCTGCGCCTTTGGCCGCCAGCTGGACGCATGGCTGCGCGCTTGCGGCGCAACGGCGCTGTTCGAGCGCATTGAAGTCGACAACGGCGCGGATGCCGGCATCGCGGCGTGGAAAGAGCAGCTCGCCCGCCTTGGCGCGTCCGCCGACATTGCCATTTCCGATGGCCCGCAATTCGCGCCGTGGGTGTTGAGGGAACGCACCCTGCTCAACCCCGGCAGCGCTGGCGGCCCGGTCTATCTGGTGCGCCTCACACCCCCCGCCTCAGGCATGGCGTGGCAGGCGGGCGACATCGCGGAAATCGAGCTGCCCGGCCACGCAGCCGACCTCACCGGCCACCCGCCGCACCGCAGCTATTCCATCGCCTCCCTGCCGGAAGACGGCACGCTTGATCTCATCGTGCGTCAGGTGCGCCATGAGGACGGCACACTAGGCGCGGGCTCAGGCTGGCTCACCCATCACGCCCAGCCCGAAAGCGCCGTTCCGCTGCGTTTGCGCCGGAACAGCAGCTTCCACCCGCAAGAGCCCAGCCGCCCGCTCATCCTTATTGGCAACGGCACCGGACTTGCGGGCCTGCGCGCCCACCTGAAGGCGCAGGCGGCGCGCGGCGAGGGGCGGAACTGGCTGATCTTTGGCGAGCGCAATCGCGCACACGATTTCCTCCTGCGCGAAGAACTGGAAGCATGGCAGGCGGGCGGCATGCTTGAACGGCTGGACCTTGCCTTCTCCCGCGATCAGGAGGCCCGCGTTTATGTGCAGCATCGCCTGCTCGAAGCGCAGGAGGCGGTGCGGGATTGGGTTGCCCAAGGCGCTGCCATTTATGTGTGCGGCAGTGCGGAGGGCATGGCGGGCGACGTTCACGCGGCGCTCACAGAAATTCTGGGCGCGGCCCGGCTTGCCCGTTTGACCGAAGACGGACTTTATCGCCGAGACGTCTATTGATCCTGCCAGTCTGTACGGTGCACCTGCATCCATTCTTGCCGCCCCTATGCTTTTGCC
>JAEZBH010000299.1 GCA_023427285.1 Pseudomonadota bacterium | reverse complement strand
GCCCTGCTCCCCTGTTCAGACCGGCGGCCGGCGCTTGTGCCAGTCCGTGGCGAGTTGGAACGCGTGTCCGCCGCGCAGGAGAAGGTCCTCCTCGAAGGGACGCGAGACGAGTTGGAAGGCGATCGGCAGGCCCTTGGCGGTGAAGCCGCCGGGCAAGGTGATGGTCGGGCTGCCGGTGACGTCGAAGGGCGAGGTGAAGCGCAGCAGCATTTCCAGCGCCTTGGGATCCTCGCCCAGGGTCGCCATCGTGGCGGTAGTCGGCGCGGCGGCGTACTGGGCGGGAATCACCAGCAGGTCGACATCCTGGAAGAACGCCTCGACCTCGCCGCGGAAGGCCGCGCGCGCGATCAGGATCTTGGTCAGGTCGAGGCCCGACAGGCCGCGGCCCAGCTCGATGAGGCCGCGTAGCCCCGACCCGTACTGGTCGGCGTGCTTGGGAAAGGTCGCCTCGTGGGCCACGGCGGTCTCGACGGCGCAGAGCGGCAGCCAGTCCTTCACGATGCGATCCGGCGAGGGGAACCTGGCTTCGCGGATGTCGGCGCCGAGGTCACGCAAGGCGGCGATCGCATCGTCGACGACCTTGACCATGTCCTTGTCGACGCCGGTCGTGTTGAAGGCGCGGTCGACGGCGATCCTGACGCCGCGGATACCGCGCGGCAGCCCGGCGAGATAGTTGGGCACCGGTTGCTGCGCGGCCGTCGGGTCGTTGGGATCGGCGCCCGCGATCACGCCCAGGACGGCCGCGGCATCGGCGGCGCTGCGCGTCATCGGGCCGATATGATCGAGTGACTCGGCCAGCGCGAAGACGCCGTAGCGGCTCACCCGCCCCCAGGTCGGCTTCAGGCCGGTCACGCCGTTGGCGGCGGACGGGAAACGGATGGAGCCGCCGGTGTCGGAGCCGAGCGAGGCGAAGCAGAGGCCGGCCGCCGTCGCCACGCCCGATCCGCTCGAAGAGGCGCCGGACCAGTGATCCTTGTTCCAGGGATTGACCGGCGGCGGGACCGAGGGGTGATGGTCGGCGAAAGCGCCTTCGGTGAGCTGCAGCTTGCCCAGCAGGACGGCGCCGGCCTGGGCAAAGCGCTCGACGACCGTGGAATCGTGCTCGGGCGTGAAGTTCTTGTGGATGGCCATGCCGGCGGCGGTCGGAATGCCCCTGGTGTAACAGAGATCCTTCACGGCGATCGGAACGCCGTGCAGCGGCCCGCGCCAGGCTCCGCGCCCGATCTCTGCCTCCGCCTCGCGCGCCTGCTTCAAGGCGAGGTCGGCGGTCACGGTGGCGTAGCTCTTCAGGCCGCCATCGAGCTTGTCGATGCGCGCGAGCATGGCTTCGGTCAGCGCGACCGGCGAGACCGCACCCACCTTGATGCGTCGGGCGACGTCGACCAGGTCGAGATAGTGGAGATCGTTGCTCATTTTTTCCTCGCTTCGAAGGCCGACGCGGCCTGGATCAACCGGGCTTCCTCGAAATGGCGTCCGACCAGCATCAGGCCGACCGGCAGTCCGTTCTTCTTGCCGCAGGGAACGGTGAAGGCCGGATGGCCGCTCACGTCGAAAGGACAGGTGTTGGCCTGCATGTCGAGCGCGCGATCGACATAGACCTCGCGCGCGCAGTCCGGCTCGGGAATGGGGGTGGCGGTGAAGGGAATGGTCGGCATCGCCAGCATGTCGACGTTCTTGAGCGCCCGGTCGTAGGCGTCGCGCAGCAGCACCCTGAGGTTCTGCGCCTTCGAGTGGTAGCGGTTGTGATAATGCCGGTGGAGATACTCGCCCAGCAGCAGCACCAGCTTGACCGTTTCCGAGGCATCGTTGAGGCGCGAGGCCATGCCGCGTGCGAATGCCTCCTGCATCGACAGCGGATAGTAGGCGGCGACGTTGTTGCCCACGCCATAGCCCTTCAGCATCATCTCGGCCGCGCCTTCGAGGATGATGCCGCTCCAGATGTGCGGCCCCTCGTAGTGCATCGGGATCGAGACCTCCGAGACCGTGGCGCCGGCCGCCGCCAGCGAGTCGATGGCCGTGCGAACGATGCGGTCGACCTCGGGATCGCTCTCGGGATGGCCAAACCCCTGCTTCAGCACGCCGATGCGCAGCCCGGCCAACCCCTTTCCCAGCGCGGCGAGGTAGTCGTCGGTGCGGGCAAGCTGGGTGCGCGGATCGAGCCCATCGTGGCCGGCGATCACGGTCAGCAGCCGCGCCACGTCCTCGGTCGACGCGCACATAGGGCCGCAATGATCGACCGAGTAGGAGATCGGCATCGAGCCCGTCGTCGGCACCAGGCCCCAGGTCGGCTTCAGCCCATAAATTCCGCACCAGCTCGACGGCGTGCGGATCGAGCCGCCCTGGTCGCCGCCCAGCGCCATAGGCACGTCGCCGGCGGCGACGACGGCTGCGCTGCCGCCGGACGATCCCCCGGCGCTGTGCCTGACATCGTGCGGGTTGAGGATGGGGCCGGTGGCGGAGGTGTGGCTCGCGCCGGAGAAGCACAGGTCCTCGCAGGCCGCCTTGCCGGCGATCGTGCCGCCCGCGTCCAGGATGCGCGTCACCACCGTCGCGTCGATCTCGGGCACGTAGCCTTCGAGCAGTTGCGAGCCGTTCATCATCGGCACGCCGGCGACGCAGATATTGTCCTTGATGGCGACTGCCTTGCCCGCCAGCAGGCCCGAAG
>JAEZBH010000270.1 GCA_023427285.1 Pseudomonadota bacterium | reverse complement strand
TCGTCTACCCGCTCGGGCTGATCTTCTTCCTGCTCATCATGGCGCTGATCATCCGGCGCACAAAGCCGCGCCTTCAAACCGCCATCCTCATCACCATGCTGGTGATCCTGCTGGTCAGCAGCAACCGTTGGGTGGCCTCCTCGCTGGTGCGCTCACTCGAATGGCAGTACCTGCCCGCCGAGACTCTGCCCCAGGTGGAGATGATTGTTGTTCTTGGCGGCGGAACAGAGTCGGCGCAGTACCCGCGCCCGGCAGTGGAGGTCAACGGCGCGGGTGACCGGGTGATCTACGCCGCGCGGCTCTACCACCAGGGCATTGCCCCGCGCATTCTCGTTTCGGGCGGCAACATCACCTGGCTGAGCGGTCGTACCATAACCCCCGCAGAAGAGATGGATGACCTGCTTCAGCTGATGGGCGTGCCCAAGGAGGCCATTCTGCTCCAGCCCAAGTCGCAGAACACGTATGAAGATGCCGCCTTCACTGCCGAGATGCTGCACGAGCAGGGCATCGAGCGCGTCGTGTTGGTCACCTCCGCCATGCACATGCCGCGCTCGGTGGGGCTGTTCCAAAAACAGGGCATTGAAGTGATCCCCGCGCCTGCGGATTACAGCGTGACCCAGGCCACCTGGGACAACCTGATGCGCTTCCAGGCAGAGACTTTTCTGGTGAATATTCTGCCCAGCGCAGGCGCTTTAGACACAACTACCAATGCGCTAAAGGAGTACATCGGCATGATGGTTTATCGATTAAGAGGATGGATGTAAGATGGCCAACGCGGAACGATTCTCCTCCGATACCAGTACAGACCGCATGATTGAAACCTTCCCTCCGCCTGGGTACCATCCTACTCCGTCCAGGCTGGATGGGATCGAGCTCTACATGCCCGCTTCCACCACCGAGGCAAAGCCCGAGGTGATGGACTTCAAGTGCCCCAAGTGCGGCGCGACTACGGCTTATTCCGTGGATGCGGGCAGCCTGCACTGCGAGCACTGCGGCTACAGCGAAACGCCCGAGGCGGAGCGCCTTGGCAGAGCCGCCGAGAAATTTGAGTTCCGCGTGGATACCCTGGAGAGAGTGAACATTGGCTGGGGCCAGGAGCGCAAAGACCTGGCCTGCCAGCGCTGCGGCGGGGTCGTCTCCCTGCCGCCTGATGCCCTGGCTTTCTCGTGCCCGTTCTGCGGCTCCAACAAGGTTATTTTCCGCGCCTCGCTGGAAGATATTCTGCGCCCGCGCTACCTGATCCCCTTCAAGGTGGATCCTCAGGGGTGCAAGGACATCACCTGCACGTGGCTGGGGTCGAGCTGGATGATCCCCGGCGATCTCAAGGCAGCCGCGCAGAACAAACAGGCCGGACCCGAGAAATTCCACCCGCTGTACATCCCCTACTGGACGTTCAACGCCCAGGCAAACGCATCGTGGAGCGCCGACGTGGGTCACCAGAAGACCGAATATTACCGGGAAAACGGCCAGCAAAAATCGCGCACCGTAACCGAATGGCGGCGTGAATCGGGCAGGGTGGAGCGAGAATTTTTCGATGTGCTGGTACCTGGCACCACGCACCTGAATATAAAAACGATGGGCCGGGTTGATACATTCGATGTTCGCGACCTGGTGCTGTACGAGCCTCGCTACCTGGCTGGAATGCAAGCCCAGGCATATGACATCCTCCTCGATGACGCCTGGGACGCAGGCCGCCAGATCATGCGTGACCGTACGCGCAAGGCCTGCATGGACCGTGCCAGCACAAGCCAGGTGCGAAACTTCCAGATGACCCTCGATTTTGAAGACGAGTCGTGGCGCTACATTCTCGCGCCTGTATACACCAGTGTTTACAACTACCGGGATGAGTCCTACCAGATTCTGATCAATGGCCAGACGGGCAAGATTGCCGGTCCTCGCCCGGTGGATTGGGGCAAGGTGTGGCTGGTGGTAGCGCTGCTGCTGGCGCCCGGCCTGCTGGTGGCGCTGTACGGCCTGTTCACCGGTGGCGAAAAAGGCCAGGGGATCCTCCTGGGCGGAGTATTCTTCTTACTCATCGGCGTGGTGATCGATTTCTTCCTGCTCTCGCAGGCACAGGAGATGGAGCATGTCTGAGCAGCCGGTTGTTTCCTCAGCGCCTGCACCTGTTTTGAACGGATGGGGGGCCGATTTTCAGCCCGTTTCCTGCGAGAACTGCGGTTGGCGCTACCTCGTGCATCCCAGCGCCCCGCCCGTCTGCTGCCCGCACTGCGCCGCCGGGTCGCTGGAGCCACTGCCAGTAGACGCCCCGCACAGCTACCCACCCGAGCAGGTGCTGCCATTCACCCTCTCAATGCCCGCGCTGGAAGAAGCCATCCGCGGCTTTGCCAGCGGCATCCCCTACCCGCCGGAGTCGCTGACTCCTGCCGCGCTGCGTGCTCGCCTCACACCGCTCTACCTGCCCGTGTGGCTGGTGGACGGCAAAGTGCACGCGCTGTGGCAGGCGGAGATGGGCTTCTACTACCAGGTGGTAAGCCACCAGGAGTCGTACAACCAGAACGTCAATAAGTGGCAGACAAAAGAGCTCAAAGAACAGCGTACGCGCTGGGAGCCGCGCATTGGGCGGTTAACCCGCGCCTACCATAACCTGCGCGCACCTGCCGCCCCCGACTCCGCGGGATTAGAAAAATCCCTGGGCGGCTTCGATCTGGCAAAAGCCGAGCCTTACCAGCCCGAGTGTCTTAAAGATGCCGCCGTACGCCTGCCCGAGCACACTCCACAGCAGGCGTGGAGCGAGGCCAGCAAAACCTTCCAGCAGGCAGCGTTAGAAGAGTGCCGCCAGGCGGCGGGCGCGGATGAAATCCGCCAGTTCAAATGGAAGGCGCAGGTCAACCAGCTCAACTGGACGCTGCTGCTCCTGCCGGTGTTCGCTGCCAGCTATCTGGATGATGAAGGAAAGCCCCAGCCACTGATGATGCATGGGCAGACTGGGTGTGTAACGGGCGCTCGCCGCGCTTCCATGAAGCGCGCCAAACAGGCCAGCCTGCGATTCTTCGTCGCGGCATTGCTGCTGATTGCCCTGGGCCTTGCGCTGCGGGCCGCTTCCGTAGAAGGCATTGCCACCCTGACGATCCTGGCAGGCATTGGGTGCTTCATCGGTACGCTGATCCCCGTGATTGC
>JAEZBH010000229.1 GCA_023427285.1 Pseudomonadota bacterium | reverse complement strand
GGTTTGGCACTCCCAAACGCGCCTGCTCGAGTTTGGTTATGCTCCAACAACCGAGCCGCGACATAGGCCAAGCCATGCATGGGCCGCGCCATGCATGGGCCGTCCCTGCCTTGGGCCGCGCCATTTTTGCCCATGCAGCGGAATTGCTGAAAACCGGGTGCAACTTTCCGGCTTGATGCGCTAACAAGGCGCAGCCAGGGCCGGACAGACCCCGGCAGTGTAACGGAATGCAGGAACGGCAAGCAGCTCCATGACCCAGGATCCTACCACCATCCGCCGCCTTTACGGTCGGCGCAAAGGCTTCAAGCTGCGCAATCGCCAGCAGCAGCTGGTGGAGGACTTGCTGCCGCAGGTGGCCGTGCCGATTCCTCCGGAAGGCGAGACGCTGGACCCCGCATCCCTGTTCGACACCCCAATGAAGGACGTGTGGCTGGAGATCGGCTTCGGCAAGGGCGAGCACATGGCAACGCTGGCCGAGGCGAATCCGGACCTCGGCTTTATCGGATGCGAGCCGTTCCAGACCGGCGTTGTCGGCGCGCTCAACCATATCGACGAAAAGCAGCTTCCCAACGTGCGCATTCATATGGGCGATGCGCTGGAAGTGCTGGAAGCCCTGCCCGATGCCAGTTTGGGTCGCGTGTTACTGCTGCACCCGGACCCCTGGCCCAAGGTTCGCCACGCCAAGCGTCGGTTCATGAACCAGGGCCCGCTTGATGTGGTGGCGCGCAAGCTTCGCCCCGGCGGAGAATTCCGCGTGGCGACCGATCACCCGATCTACATGCAGTGGACGGTCTTGCAGATGAACCAGCGCGAGGATTTCCTCTGGACGGCCGAGCATCCGCAGGACTGGGAAGTGCGGCCCGATGACTGGCCTGCCACCCGCTATGGAAAATGGGCCGAATCCGAAGGCCGCCCGATTTGGTATTTCCGCTACGTGCGCAAGGATGCGGAAGTAAAATAATTATTGAATACGCAGGGGGTCTACAGCCCCCTGCACCCCCATTCGTTTAATCCGCTGCATCCGGTCAAGCCGCTGAGAACGTGTCGGAAATCTAATGGGCGCCTCGCTCCCTGCAAAGCTTGGCCCGCTAAACAAGCGGGAGGTGCAGGACGGGGCAAAGGCATTGCCTGAGCGTCCCTCCTGCAAACTGAAAATATTTTACTCCCCACAACACCCTGGCTGTAAAATCACGCCATCTGATAGCTTGATCAGGCGTGGCCTTGTCTTTCTCGCCAATTAGGCTTATATCCCATGCAATCTTCCACATGGGTATTCCTTGAGGAAGTCGCCGACAGGGACCTGCGGCGGCAACCCGAGGGTTTTGTTTTAAGCATTACAGGAAACGATCTTGGCCAATTTTGAGCGTCTGCGCGAGTTGATCGACCCCATCGTCACCAAGATGGGCTACGACCTGGTGCGCATTTCGTTCAGCGGCGGCACGACCAACCCCACCTTGCAGGTGATGGCCGAGCGTCCTGACACCGGCCAGCTGGTCATTGATGACTGCGCTGCAATCAGCCGCGCGCTGTCGGACATGCTGGACGAAGTGGACCCGATCGAGGGCGAATACCGGCTTGAGGTTTCCTCGCCGGGCATCGACCGTCCGCTGACCCGCGCCAAGGATTACGCCACTTGGGCCACCCATGACGCCCGCATCAATACCCGCGTTCCCGTGAACGGCCGCAAGCGCCACACTGGCGTGCTTGCCGGTCTGGACGGCGAAGAAGTGCTGTTCCGGGGCGAGAAGGATGACGAAATTTATCGCATTCCGCTGGCCGATATCGACACCGCCAAGCTGGTGCTGACGGATCGTCTGGTCAACGCCGCCGTGCCCGAGTGGCGCGAGCAGGTGGAAGCGGAAGCCGCCGCCCAGGCCGAAGAGCGCGCCGCACGCCGCGCCGCCGGCCTGCCGGATAAACGGCAGCCGAAGGAAAAGCCGCTCAAGGGCGGCAAGGCCCGAGGCGCGAAGGGCAAATCGCCCAAGGGCAACAAGAGTTGGTTCGCAGCGGTGGATGCCGAAGAAGAGGCAGCCACCAAAGCATCCGGGGATGTCTCTTCGGAGACGCAAGACAACTAGGCCAAGCTGTTCCGAACTTTTCGGAACAGGCAAAAGCTGAAAACAACGACGCGAGGACACCATGGCTACCGCCGTCAGCGCTAACAAAATGGAACTGCTTGCCATCGCCGACGCCGTGGCGCGCGAAAAGGGCATCGACAAGAGCGTCGTGCTCGAAGCGATGGAAGAGGCGATCCAGCGCGCCGCCCGTGCCCGGTATGGTTCGGAGAACGACATCCGCGCCAAGATCGATCCGCGCACCGGCGAGATGCGCCTGTGGCGTGTGGTGGAAGTGGTCGAGCAGCCGGATGACCTGTTCAAGCAGATCTCCGTGTTCGATGCGCAGTCCCGCAAGGAAGGCGCGGTTATTGGCGACTTCATCGCCGATCCGCTGCCGCCGCTGGACTTCGGCCGTATCGCTGCGCAGACCGCCAAGCAGGTGATCGTGCAGAAGGTGCGCGATGCCGAGCGTGAGCGTCAGTTCAACGAATACAAGGACCGCGTTGGCGAGGTCATCACCGGCGTCGTGAAGCGCGTCGAGTTCGGCCACGTTGTCGTGGATCTGGGCCGCGCCGAAGGCGTGATCCGCCGCGACCAGCAGATTCCGCGCGAAACCCTGCGCGTCGGCGATCGCGTTCGCGCCTACATCGCCAGCGTGCGCCGCGAAAACCGCGGCCCGCAGATTTTCCTCTCCCGCGCTCACGGCGACTTCATGCGCAAGCTGTTCGCCCAGGAAGTGCCGGAGATTTACGACGGCGTTATCGAGATCAAGGCGGTTGCCCGCGATGCAGGCTCGCGCGCCAAGATCGGCGTCATCTCCAACGACAGCTCCATTGACCCGGTCGGCGCCTGCGTCGGCATGAAGGGCAGCCGCGTTCAGGCGGTGGTGCAGGAGTTGCAGGGCGAGAAGATCGACATCATCCCCTGGTCGCCGGATCCGGCCACGTTCATCGTGAATGCGCTGCAACCGGCCGAAGTGACCAAGGTGGTGCTTGACGAGGAAGACCGCCGCATTGAAGTTGTGGTGCCGGACGACCAGCTGAGCCTGGCCATCGGCCGTCGCGGCCAGAACGTGCGTCTGGCCAGCCAGCTGACCGGCTGGACCATCGACATCCTGACCGAAGCCGAAGAGTCCGAGCGTCGCCAGAAGGAATTCAAGGAACGCTCCGAGATGTTCATCAACGAACTGGACGTTGATGAAACCCTTGCCCAGCTGCTGGTGGCCGAAGGCTTCACCGAGCTGGAGGAAGTGGCTTACGTCGAAGTCGAGGACCTTGCCGATATCGAGGGCCTGGACGAGGATGTGGCCTCCGAGCTTCAGAACCGCGCCCAGGAAGCACTGGAGCGCCGCGCCGAAAAGGCTCGCGAGGAACGCCGCGAACTGGGCGTAACCGACGAACTGGCCGCGCTGGAAGGCCTCACCGAGCCGATGCTGGTGACGCTGGGCAAAGCGGGCATCAAGACGCTGGATGATCTGGCCGACCTCGCCACCGACGAGCTGGTGTCGAAGCGGGATGGCATCCTGAAGGAATTCGGCCTCAGCGAAGAAGAGGGCAACGCCGTCATCATGGCAGCGCGCGCCCACTGGTTCGAGGACGAAGCAGAG
>JAEZBH010000428.1 GCA_023427285.1 Pseudomonadota bacterium | reverse complement strand
CGCTGGCGCAGGATGTTGAAGATGATCTGCACCGACTGCACATTGGGATACTCGATGGCCTTGAGCGCTTCTTCCACCTTCTCTACGCTCACGCCGTAGAAGCGCAGCTTGCCCTGCTGCACCAGGTCGTCCAGCACGCCGAAGACCTCGGGCATGTAGAACACCTGGGTCGGCGGACAGTGGAGCTGCACCAGCTCGACCGTCTCTACGTCCAGATTCTTCAGGCTGCGCTCGATAAAGGAAGTAAGGTTCTGGCGGTTGTAGCCCTCGGGCACGTGCGGGTTGAGCCGCCGCCCTGCCTTGGTGACCACGTGGAACGGCTCGGAGCGTTCTTTGCGCAGGCGGGCCAGCAGGCGCTCGCTGCGCCCATCGCCGTACACGTCGGCAGTATCAAAGAAGTTGACGCCCAAATCGAGCGCGCGGTGCAGCGCCTTCATCGATTCATCGTCATCCACCGGCCCCCACGTGCCGCCAATGGCCCACGCCCCAAACCCCACCGTACCGACCTTCCACCCGGTCCTGCCAAACTCGCGGTATTCCATGTTGGTTTCCTCCCTGAAGCTCGAGGGGTGTTGGTTTGCACATCCCCGTCTTTTGTGCGATCCCCCGATCCTACCGGTACAATTCTAATGCATTCCGCACATCATTGAAGGCGTCCGCGATGCCGGAAATGATCTCGCTGTGTGTCAGGCTGTTCACCTGGTCTGCCTCTTCCAGTGCCAGGCAGACCGCCGCAAGACGGTCCGCGCCAAAGATGCCCGAGCTGGACTTGAGCGAATGCGCCAGCCGCGATAGGTTTTCCATATCCCCTGCCGCCGAGCAGCGGCGCATTTCAGCAATCATCTGCGGCGTATCTTCCAGGAAAACGCCAATTACATCACGGAGGCCTTCTCCCAACGATCTGGAAAGGTCTTCCATGCGCCTGGGGTCGATATGCGGCGCGCCGAAGGATTGGGGCTGCTGCCCGGTCATCGCCGTGGTCCACCTTGCTGGGGCTTACCACCACCCTTCTTGCGCTCGACGCCGCGCTGTGCGCCGCGCTCTGTGCCGCCGCCTGCCCGCTGCTCGCCCTCGGGCCGCCTGCGTTCGGAGCGCTCAAACTGGTTCACCAGGTGGCCCTGGTTGGTCTTGAGCTTTTTGATCTCGTACACCAGCGCGGAAGCATCTTCCCACGCTACTTTCTGGATCAGGTCGCGCAGTTCCAGGGTCAGCTTGGCGATGTGCGCCCACTTTGGGCCGCCAAAGTTGTACTGGCCAAATTTGTTCTTCCACTCGCCTTCGGCAAACGCCTGGTGGATGTCTTCCAGGGTCAGCCCGGTGCGCTGCTGGTACGGCATTTCGATCTTGGCCGGTTCCGTCTCGCTTTCGGATTGATGATACAGCGCGGCGGCGTGGCGTTCTTTGTTGCGCTCAAAAAATGCGCTGCGCATATCAGCCCGCGCGGCAACTTCGGCATGGATGCGCGGCTGGAGCGCGCCGATTTCCAGGTACAGCACGTAGATCAGTTTCCGGTAGACGTAGAGCACCTCATCTTCTTGCGAGAGGCGCCCAGGCATTCGCTCGCTCATCGATCACTCCCATTCCTCGTTTGCGTATGGCTGCACATGTGTGCCGAAATTCGGCACACATGTGCAGCCACCCTTACCCGAATTCTACTCTGGCTGGAGAATCAGGTCAAATGCAGCGGTGGTGGCGCCCTGCTGCGGGTAGTGCTGGGTGACCAGCTCGCGGTACCCGGGGGCGGTGATGCGCAGGTGGATGTGCGATGGCCTCCCCGCATAAGGCGCCGGGAATGGCCCCTCAAAGCGGTAATAGCCATTGGCATCCGATGTAAGCGTGGCGCGGTATTCATCGCGGTATTCGCCATCTGCCCCGGCCTGCCACACCTCGATCACTGCATTAGGGATAGGCGCGCAGCCATCCGCGGTGCGGACGACACCCTCCAGCACATAGCCCTCACCGACGACAGCGCGGGTGGGTGCGCCGGGGGTGAAGTACGGCCCGAGCATATCGGGCTGTGTCGGCGGGCAGGAGACTGGGAAGGTGGCGGTAGATGCTGCTGCCTGGGGAGCCTCGGTTGGCGCCACGGTAGCGGGCAAATCGGTGGCACCCGCGGCGGTTGGGGCTTCGGCGTCACCAGTTGCTGGCAGTGTAGCGGTGGCGCGAGCGTTTTCGGTAGCAACGGCATCCTCGCCACCCGTCTCGGGTACCTGTGGCACAACAAGAGACGTCACGGTGGCCTGGGGCGTTTCCGCTCCAGGGCCGCCCGTACAGGCGGATAAACTCACGAGCGCAATCAGGGCGATCCATATCCATCGATACATCTCAGCTACCTCCAAGTAAAAAGCTCAACGCAGAGAGCGCAGAGTTTCGCAGAGGGCACAGAGTTTCGGAATGTTTTTTATAAATGCATTTCTCTTTTTTCTCTGCGTCCCTCTGCGATTCTCTGCGGTTCAATTCCCTTCCAATGTATAAGATACTACTGTTTCTCGCGGAGCATCCGCACGCACTTCCAGCGGGATCTCCAGCGCGGCGTCGTGGATGAGGCACAGGCGGGCATCTCCGGCCTCGCAGTAGTAGACGACAAGCTCCGCGCGGATGGAGTTCTGCCCGCCGGGCGCATCGATAACGATCGGCTGGTCCGCGGAGAAAGTGTGCGTCTTGCCATCCACCCGCAGGATGGTCGGAGCATCGGGGTTGCGCTTGTAGCCATCGGGCAGGCGCAGGTCGAGCACGATTCGCCCACCTTGCTCGGGCACCACCACAGCGGGGAGCCGTTCTCTGCCGGGTGTTTCTTCTGTCGTCATTTCGCGCTCCGGCATGGGCAGACGCTCCAGCCCGCGCAGCTTGAAGGTATGCACCTGTCGGGTGGAAAGGTCTGCTGCGCGCAGCTGGTGATTGTTGGTATCGACAATATACAGCAGCCCGTTGTAAACGGCGACTCCCTCCGGCTCGTAAACCTGGGCGGTCTCAAACGGGCCATCGGCCATGCCTGGTTTGCCGGTGCCGATCAGCGTGGTCAC
>JAEZBH010000417.1 GCA_023427285.1 Pseudomonadota bacterium | reverse complement strand
CGGTATGGCCGTCCAGATCGGTCAGCACGCCGCCGCAGGTGTAGTGAGCGGCAGGCACCACCGGGATCGGCTCGCGGGTGATGTCGATGTCCAGCTCCAGCAAACGCCGGTAGATGGTCGGGAAGTGAGAGATCACGAAGTCAGGGTCCCGGTGGCTGATGTCCAGAAGGACATGCGGCACGCCGAGGCGCTTCATCTCGTGGTCGATGGCGCGGGCCACCACATCGCGCGGCGCAAGCGCGGCATCCGGGTGGAAATCCGGCATGAAGCGGGTGCCGTCCGGCAGCTTCAGGTGCGCACCCTCGCCGCGCATGGCCTCGGTGATGAGGAAGTTCTTCACCTGCGGGTGATAGAGGCAGGTGGGGTGGAACTGGTTGAATTCCATGTTGGCCACGCGGCAGCCCGCACGCCATGCCATGGCGATGCCGTCTCCCGTCGAGCCGTCCGGGTTGGTGGAATAGAGATAGACCCGGCTCGCCCCGCCCGTTGCCAGAACGGTCGCCCTGGCGGTGAACCGCTCGACGCTGGAGGTCTCGGCGTTAAAGATGTAGGCGCCGTAGCAGTGGCGCACGCCGCCGTTGGCGGCATGGCGCTCGGTGATGAGGTCAACGGCGAAACGGTTGCCGAAGAAGGTGATGTTGGGCTCGGCCAATGCCTTGGCCATCAGCGCGTTCTGAACCGCATAGCCGGTGGCGTCATCCACATGCACGATACGGCGGTGGCTGTGGCCGCCTTCCCGGGTGAGATGGAACGGCTGGGCAGGCGTATTGCCCGCATTGAACGGCACGCCAAGCTGGTTCAGCACCTCGACCGCCGCCGGGGCGCGCTCGACCACGAACTCCACGGCCGCTCGGTTGTTGAGCCCCGCGCCTGCGATGATCGTGTCCTCAACGTGAGACTCGAACGTGTCGCCCGCTTCCAGCACGGCGGCGATGCCGCCCTGCGCCCGCGCGGTGGAGCCTGCCGACATCTCGCCCTTGGAGAGCACGGCCACCCGGTAATCGGCCGCCAGATCGAGCGCGAGGGTGAGCCCCGCAGCTCCCGACCCGATGACCAGCACATCGAAGTTGAACAGATCCTCACGCGACATGTGCCGGTGTCCTTTGCTCGGCGGTGGATTGGGTCAGGCGGAGGAACACGTCTTCCAGATCGGCTTCTTCCGTCGTTACGTCTTCAATGCCAAAGCCGCAGGTGGCCAGCGCCGCCAGCACCTGCCCGGAATTGGCGTGACGCTTGTCATAGGTCACGGCAATGCGGCGGCTTCCGCGCAGCTTCGCCTCGAACTCGGACAGGGCTGCCGGCACTGCCTCCAGGTCGCGGTCAATGGTGACGACCACCACCTTGTCATGCGCCTGCGCCATCAGGGACTCCTTGGTCTCGTTGGCGACCACCTGGCCGTGGTTAATGATGGCGATGCGGTCGCACAGCTCCTGTGCTTCCTCCAGATAATGCGTCGTCAGCACAATGGTTGTGCCCTGCGCGTGCAATTCACGCACATAGGCCCACAGCTGCTGGCGCAGCTCGATATCGACGCCCGCCGTCGGCTCGTCCAGCACCAGAATGGGCGGCGCATGGACCAGCGCCTTGGCAACGAGCAAGCGGCGCTTCATGCCGCCGGAGAGCGTGCGGGTGTAGGCGTGGGCCTTGTCCTCAAGCCCCAGCGCCCGCAAGATTTCCATGCTGCGGCGCTGACCCTTGGGGATGCCGTAGAGGCCCGCCTGCAACTCCAGCGTTTCGTAGGGCGTGAAGAAGGCGTCGAACATCAGCTCCTGCGGCACGATGCCGATGGACAGCTTGGCGTTGCGCGGGTTCCGGTCCGTATCGAAGCCCCAGATCTCGACCGATCCGGAGGTCTTGTTCACCAGCCCCGCCATGATGTTGATCATGGTGGACTTGCCCGCGCCGTTGGGCCCGAGCAGGCCGAACATCGACCCCTGCGGGATGTCCAGCGAGACCCCGCGCAGGGCCTGTTTGCCGTTCCCGTAGGTTTTGACCAGATTGCGGATCGAAATGGCGGGTATTGTCGTCATGGCGAAGACACATAAACCTTGGCGGAACAGTTGTCGAAGGGCTCGTACAGTCCCTGTTCGTTGACCGCCTCCTGTCTCATGCAATGACATTGCCTGACAAGCTGTTGAATCTCATTGACCGTTTGCGCGCATAGAACGCATCGTTCATGCGGCGATACCGGGAACTGGACGGGCACCGCGCCCATATTCAGGAAAGGGTTACGCCAGTTGTCTCTGAAGGGTTCCGGCATATGATCAACATCCGCGGAATCGACCATGTGGTGCTGAGGGTCAGCGATTTGCCCGCCATGCTGCGATTTTACACGCAGGCCCTGGGCTGCCCGCTGGAGCGCAGCCAGACCGAGATCGGCCTTTACCAGCTGCGCGCCGGACACTCCCTCATCGATCTGGTGCCTGTCAGCGGGAAGCTGGGACAGATGGGAGGCGCGGCTCCGGCACGCGAGGGGCGCAACATGGATCATCTGTGCCTGCGGGTTGACCCGTTCGATGCAGAGGCCATCCGCCGCCATCTGGCCGAACACGGCGTTGACGCCGGAGAGGTTGCCCAGCGCTACGGCGCGGAAGGCGAAGGCCCGTCGCTTTATATCAGCGATCCCGAGGGCAATACGGTCGAGTTGAAAGGCCCGCCGCTCTCCTGAGACCACACAGCCCTTCAAACGCGCAAGAAGCGGTGCTATCTGCTTCCCCCGAGACAACACTGTTTACCGACAGGGATTACAGGGCATGAGCGTTCCTCCGGCACCGGAAGTCATTTACGTCGATACCCCGCAGGTCGCTTGCGACGGCGGTGAGGGACCACTCGGCCACCCGCGCGTTTATATGAAGTTCGGCGCGAGCGGCAAGGTTGAGTGCGGTTATTGCGATCGTCAGTACATCCTGAAGGGCGGCCCCTCGGACGATTCCCAGAAAGCAGCCTAAAGGCTGCTGGGGACAGGGGCCTGTTCCACAAAAACGGCCCCAGGTCCGAGCCGCCCGGCAAAGCTCCGGGCAATTGTTGCGCCGCCCGGCAAAGCTCCGGGCAATTGTTGCAGAGTAGCCCGCCCCGCCTTGCGGCGTCTCGGGCGGAGGTGGCGTGCAGCCACCAAATAAGGACCAAAGCCGTGTCGAAGACTTCCGCCGCGCTTGCCCGAGACCTGTTCTATGACCGCACTGACATGGACGAGGCGCGCATCGCCAGCCTTGTTGCGGAAAAGCTGGCGGGTCTGGACGATGGCGAGCTGTACCTTCAGTACACGCTCTCCGAATCCTTCGGCTTCGATGACGGACGCCTGAAAAGCGCCACCTTCGATACGACGCAGGGCTTCGGCCTGCGCGGCGTGCTGGGCGAGACCACCGGCTTTGCCCATGCCAACGAACTCTCCGAGGCCGCCATCCGCCGCGCGGGCGATACGGTCTCGACCATCCGCACCGGGCGTGCAGGCCAGTGGGCGGATGCCCCGATGCGCACCAACCGGATGCTCTACCAGCCGGACAATCCGTTCGACGGCTTCTCCTTCGAGGCCAAGACCAAGCTGCTGGCCGATATCGACGCCTACCTGCGCAACAAGGACCCGCGGGTGGCGCAGGTGTCCGCCTCGCTCATCGGCTCGTGGACCGTCATCGAGATTCTGCGCCCGGACGGCTACCGCGCCTGGGACGTGCGCCCGCTGGTGCGCCTCAACGTGCAGGTGATCGCGCAGGATGGCGACCGGCGCGAGTCCGGCTTCGAGGGGCTGGGCGGCCGCTACGATTATTCCCGCCTGCTCTCTCCCGCCACCTGGCAGAACGCGGCGGACGAGGCGCTGCGGCAGGCGCTGGTGAACCTTGACGCCGTTCCGGCTCCGGCTGGCGAGATGACCGTGGTGCTCGGCCCCGGCTGGCCCGGCGTGCTGCTGCACGAGGCCATCGGCCACGGGCTTGAGGGCGACTTCAACCGCAAGGGCTCGTCCGCCTTTTCGGGGCGCATCGGCGAGCGGGTGGCCGCCCCCGGCGTGACCGTGGTGGACGACGGCTCGCTGGAAGCCTTGCGCGGCTCGATCACCATTGACGATGAAGGCACGCCGACCGAGCGCACCGTGCTCATCGAGGACGGCATTCTGAAGGGCTACATGCAGGACCGCATGAACGCCCGCCTGATGGGCGTCAAGGCCACCGGCAACGGGCGGCGCGAAAGCTTTGCCCATGCCCCCATGCCGCGCATGACCAACACCTTCATGCTGGCAGGCGACCGCGAGCCCGCCGACATTCTGGGCTCGGTCAAGAAGGGCATCTACGCCAAGACCTTCGGCGGTGGACAGGTGGACATCACCTCGGGCAAGTTCGTGTTCTCCTGCACGGAAGCCTACGAGGTGGAGGACGGCAAGCTGGGCCGTCCGCTTAAAGGCGCAACGCTCATCGGCAACGGCCCGGACGTGCTGACCCGCGTGAAGGCGATCGGCAATGATCTGGCGCTCGACCCCGGCATTGGCGTGTGCGGCAAGGGCGGCCAGTCGGTGCCCGCAGGCGTCGGCCAGCCGACGCTGCTGATCGAGGGCCTGACCGTGGGCGGCACCGGCTAGAGCAGCTTTCGAGCAGGGTGGAACACCCTGCGCTTAAGAAAGTGCGACCCATAAAGAGTTTAGAGCCGCGATCTGATGCAATCAGATCGGAAAAGGCTCTAAGCCTGCGCGGCCAAGTCCAGCCCTCTTCCGGAACGAAACACAGCCTCACGCATTGTCCATAAAAGCCTCTGGACACGTGCGGGAGATGCGCTTGCCTGATTTGCCGGAAGAGACGGAATGGGCGGAAGTGGCCCGCTTTGAGAGTCTGGCCGATGCCGAGATCGCCAAGACCATGCTGGAAGCCTATGGCCTCTCCCCCGGCCTTGAAGGGGCATACAGCGCCCATATCCTGCCGGGCGTTGACCCGACCATGCACGGCATCATTCTGCACGTCCCGACGCCGCAGGCCGAACAGGCCATTTTGCTGCTGAACACCCAGCCGCCCCCGCCTGCCGACAAGGACGATGACAGCCAGAAAAGCTGACGCAACGGATCGGCCTGCCTTTCCGATTCGGGGCGGCGATTCGGCCTAATCTGACGTCACGCATCCGTATTAATTTAGATGATTTCCACACTATTCGGCAGGGATACGGCCCTGCCCTCATCAGGCGGGTCCACACAAATTCCCTTGGGAAACAAATCGCTTCGTCGGGCATTTGGACAAAGGCTTGGCAATGGCGGCGCTGCGCCATGAACAGGTTCCGCCCAGACCATTGCCCGGCAGGCCAACTATCGCTTACCCTTCTAATCAGGCGAGGAGGGAAACACCATGAGCCTCAAGATGGTCCCGATCCCGCGGGAAGACTACGACGCCCTATCTTCGGTTTTGGCGCACAGTACCTTGCTGGCCGGTGAACTGCCCGACGATAACCGGAAGTTATTCGCATTCGTTGACGACGATGGCTGGCGGGTTGCCATCGGGAGCATGGAAATCCACGGCGATGCCGCCGTGCTGCGCTCCTTCCTGACAACGAGCTGCCACCACGGGCAGGGCCTGTGCGGCACCATGCTGGAAGAGCTGGCCACCTGCGCACGCCGCGAGGGCATGAAGACCCTGTATCTGTTCACGGATGATGCGGAGAACATCTTCACCCAGCACGGCTTCATGCCGTGCGAGCTGACGACAGCACCGGACGTGCTCCGTCACTCGGCGCAGTTCATGGCCCTGTGCAAATCCGGCGATTTCCTGATGCGCCCCCTCTGACACACCCAGCCCTTGTGTCTTCAGACCCGTTGCAACCCGCGCAGCCTCCCACCGTCGCCCTTGCTCTGGGCGGCGGCGCTGCGCTGGGCTGGGCGCATATCGGCGTTGTGCGCACCCTCGTTGAGCGGGGCGTAAAAATCGATGCCGTGGCAGGCACCAGCATCGGCGCTGTGGTTGCCGCCTGCATTGCTGCTGACAAGCTGGATGCGCTGGAGGAGCTGGCCCTGTCCGCCACCGGGCTGACCGTGCTGAGCTATCTGGACGTGAGTTTCAGGGGCGGGATGCTGGGCGGGCGCACCATCGAGCGCCAGTTGCGCCTGCACTTTGACGGCCTGCGCCTTGAAAACCTTCCCCTGCCCTGCGCAACCGTGGCCGCGGATCTGATCTCCGGCACGGAGGTCGTGCTGCGGGACGGCTCGGTGGTCGAGGCCGTGCGGGCATCGCTGGCCATTCCCGGCATTTTCAAGCCCGTGCTGCGCGAAGGGCGGATGCTGGCCGACGGCGGACTGGTCAACCCCGTGCCCGTCTCTGCCGCGCGCCAGATCAGCACCAGCCCGATCATCGCGGTCAACCTTCAGGGCGACTATGCAAACCGCGCCGCTACCGCCGGTTTCCGCAGGGCCGCAAGCGCCTCGCGCGTCTCTGCCATCCGCACCACCCGCGCCTCGCTCGGCCTGCTGCTCTCGACACTGGCCAATCATGTGCTGGCGGCGCACCCGGCCGATCTGGTCATCACCCCCCCCATCGGCCACATCGATGTTGGCGACTTCACGAGGGCGGACGACCTCATTCAGGCCGGACGACGCGCAACCGAAGCCGCTTGGGACCAGATAGCAGCCCTCCGCTCAAAATAGCCGCACATAATTTAGGCATATATATCATAATGCCTAATTGTTGTGCATTTTCCTGACCAGCAGGCGAACACCCTCCTTACTCTCCCGGCAGGATTTCTTGTCTTCCCCGCCGGATTTCCGGCGTTTTCTGGAAACTGTCCAGGTTTGGCACGCCTCCTGCAATGAACCCTCAGCCGGTCAGCTCGTGGCCGGTCAGCAGGGAGGCGGGGATGAAACTGATCACGGCGATCATCAAACCCTACAAGTTCGATGAGGTGCGCGACGCGCTGACCGCCATCGGCGTGGAGGGAATGACCGTAACCGAGGTGAAGGGCTTCGGACGGCAAAAAGGTCAAACCGAGATTTACCGAGGCGCGGAGTACACCACCAATCTGATGCCCAAACTGCGGCTGGAGATGGTGGTGGCCGACGACATGGCAGAGCCCAGCATCGAGGCCATTCAGCACGCGGGAAGCACCAACACCATCGGCGACGGCAAGATCTTCGTCACCCATGTGTCGGAAGTCGTGCGCATCCGCACCGGCGAGCGCAACGAGCTGGCTCTGTAGGACAAGGGTAGCAACATGCAGAAACTTCAACGTTACTTTGCAAGCGCTGCGGCCGGTCTCGGCACAGCGCTGGCCGCAGGGGCGGCCTTCGCCCAAGAGGCTGCGGAGGCAACCCCCACCATCGACACCGGCGATACGGCGTGGATGCTGATTTCAACCGTGCTGGTGGCCATGATGATCGTACCGGCCCTCGGCCTGTTCTACGGCGGCCTGGTGCGCGCCAAGAACATGCTCTCGGTGCTGGTGCAGGTCTTTGC
>JAEZBH010000072.1 GCA_023427285.1 Pseudomonadota bacterium | reverse complement strand
CTATAACCCCCTCCCGACGCGGAGGCGTCAAACCAAAAGAAGAAAGGGGGTCTATAACCCCCTTTCAATCCCCCATTTGTTTATCGGGCCGCGCCCGGTCCGGGCGTCGATGCCCCAGAGAGCATCGATGCTGGGAGCATTGATGCTGGAAGTCGTACAGCCAGTTTAAAAGAAATGGGAGGTCGCCAGGAGGGTTGAGACCCTCCTGGCATTCAGGAACGCCCACGCTTGCAAGCTTTACCGTTCAGTACCCTCAGGCGCGGCGGCGGCGCAGACCCGCAATGCCGAGCAAGCCGACGCCGATCAGGCCGATGGCGGCGGGTTCGGGAATCGGGGTGCCGCTGGTCCGGTTGTAGAAGCCCAGGGTGTGGTTGTCGGACTCGTATCCGGCAGTGCCCGGCCCTTGTTTGAAGACCACGCGGTCGAACGTTGCGCCATCCTGGGCGAAGAAGTTCAGAAACACGTATGGCTCGCCGGGATTCTCTCCGGTTACCGGGTGGCCCCAGAATTCCGGCTTGCCCGCGAGCAGCGCCTGAACGTCGGTCGGGGCGTACTCGAACACCTTCACGCCTTCCTTGTAGAAGGAGACGAAGTTTTGCCCGTCGAGCGCCGAGAGCCAGTAACCGAAGTAATTGACGCCGTTGCCGGGCGCGCCGTCAACGGATGTGCTGATGTCGATCGTGTAGGTGCGGTTCGGGCTGTTGAGCCCGGCGACGCCATAATCCGAGCCCCCGGCACCGCCGAACTGATCGGCGGGGATGACCACGACATCCTTGTATTCGAGGTCGATCTGAACGCCGTCGTGATTGAAGGTGGAGGTGAAGTGCGTCTGGCCGACTTTGCCGTCGAAGGTCTCGATGCCGAAGTAGTCGAAGCCAGCGGTGCTGTTGGTGACGCCTGCCGCCTCATAGGTGACGATGAAGCCAGCCGAGGCCGGGGTGGAAAGAACTGCGAGGGACGCTGCAACTATGAACTTGGCAATGTTCCGCATGATCGTGGCTTTCCGCATTGCTGATTTAAATCGTTATGGTGGCGGCATCCAAGCAACGTGCGTGCCAGATGGAAAATAGCGGGCAAAAACAAAGCCGCAGTTTAGAATAGGATTAATATACTATTTTTAACGTAAGGAATCCCGACGAATACTTGTCATGCTGATGAAATACACGGAGTTTATTTCGGCTGTGCTTGAGGACTGAAACAGCCAGGCCGTGATCGGAAGGAGGGGCGGCGGCAATGGCGCAAAGTGGTTTGCCCCTGCCGGGCGTTGCGCTAGAACGTTCAGGAATTCAGAAGTTACCGTTCTGCGAGAAGCGGAGCGTTAGACTGTCGATGGCGCGGCAGAGCTCGTCTATGCCCCCTTCAACAGGTTGGCGAGGCGGTGTACTACCGCCGCTATTCCGGCGATTCACCGGCTGAGCGAGGAAGATAACATGGCGTATGACTTTGACGTGGTGGTAATTGGCGCAGGTCCGGGCGGCTATGTGGCCGCGATCCGTGCGGCGCAGAACGGCCTGAAGGTGGCCTGCATCGAAAAGCGCGAAACGCTGGGCGGCACCTGCCTCAACGTGGGCTGCATTCCGTCAAAGGCACTGCTGCATGCCTCTGAGAAGTACGAGGAAGTGGCGGGCGACCACCTGAAGGCCTACGGCATCTCCGTGAAGGGCGCGAAGTTCGACCTCGATGAGATGCTGAAGGAAAAGGGCGCAACCGTTGAGGCGCTGACCGGCGGCATCGCCTACCTGTTCAAGAAGAACAAGGTCGAGTGGATCAAGGGCTACGGTCGTTACGTGGACGCGCACACCATCGAGGTGGAAGCCGCCGACGGCACCAAGCGCACTGTGACCACCAAGAACTCCATTATCGCCACCGGCTCTGATGTCATCAGCCTGCCGGGCGTGGCGATCGACGGCGAAGTCGTCATCAGCTCGACCGAGGCGCTGGACCTGCCCAAGGTGCCGGAGCACATGGTCGTCATCGGCGGCGGCGTGATCGGCCTGGAGCTGGGTTCGGTGTGGCGTCGCCTCGGCGCGAAGGTGACCGTGGTTGAATACCTCGACCGCCTGATGCCGACCATGGACGGCGAAGTCTCCAAGGAATGCGGCAAGATCTTCGCCAAGCAGGGCATGGAAATCCTGACCTCGACGAAGGTTGTCGGCGTTGAGGTGGACAACAAGGGCAAGAAGCGCGGCGCTATCGTGCGCGTTGAGCCGGCCAAGGGCGGCGACGTGAAGGAAATCGAGTGCGACGTGGTGCTGATGGCGATTGGCCGCCGTCCGTTCCTCGATGGCCTTGGTCTCGACAAGGTGGGCGTGCAGCTCGACGAGCGCGGTCGCGTGAAGGTGAACCACGACTTCTCGACCAACGTTCCGGGCATCTACGCCATCGGCGACGCCATTCCGGGGCCGATGCTGGCTCACAAGGCCGAGGACGAAGGCGTTGCCTGCGCCGACAACCTGGCGGGCCTGAACGGCATCGTGAACCACGACGTCATCCCGTCGGTCGTTTACACCATGCCGGAAGTGGCCTCCGTCGGTAAGACCGAGGAAGAGCTGAAGGCCGAAGGCGTGAAGTACAAGGTGGGCAAGTTCCCGTTCATGGCCAACAGCCGCGCCAAGGCCAACCGCGACACGCTGGGCTTCGTGAAGGTGCTGGCGGATGCCGCAACCGACCGCGTGCTGGGCGTGCACATCGTGGGCTCGCTGGCGGGCACCATGATCGCACAGGCCGCGCAGGCGATGGAATTCGGCGCTTCGTCCGAAGACATCGCGCTGACCTGCCACGCGCACCCGACTCACGCGGAAGCGCTGAAGGAAGCAGCCATGGCTGCCCACGGCAAGCCGATCCACATCTAACGCAGACGGAAGGGGCGGGGTCTTCCCGCCTCCTTCGGTTAGAAATGGAGAGCCCCGGTTAGAGAGATCCAGCCGGGGCTTTTTTTGTATTATCGGGAGAGCTTACTTTGAGATTGCAGGGCGTCTACCCTGAAAAGTGTCTTTGTCATACTTATCATGAAGGACGTGGAATAAGAGGTCTTTTTTGCAATACTTTAACAGGCGAAACTCTTCGATTAATATTCCCAAATCTTTTGATGAGGTCATTAGTCCGTTTAAGCCTAAGAGTGATGCGTCATAGCTGGAGATTTGGCCTCTTAATAGTCTGGAATATTCAATTTTTTCTTCGGCAGTTAGGTTGTTGCTGTCTTTTATTCTTCGGCATATGCTGTATATGACGCGGTAATAGGGCGCGAAACAGTGTTCGTAGGGAGAAAATATTTCTCGGTGAGCGATTTTCAATGCAGTGGCTGGTGCAGAATCTAGTTCCATCTTGTTAATATAGCGCTCGTAACGGCCTCTGATTTCTAAATATGCAGCTTCGATGGCGCTAGCTCCAGTGTGGCGTATTGTGGTCTCTTCTGACGGCTTAGTGCCGGATGTTTTGTCGAGAATTTGCGACAAAGTTTTATATCTTTTGTATTTTGGTTCGTTAATAAAGTATATTTCTGATCTTAGTTCTCTCATTAGCTTCATTAATTCAAAAAACGTGGCATCAAATTGCTTTTTTCGTGAATCTTTTTCGCGCGAACTGGCGTCTTCTAATTGTAAATATAAAGTGGCGGCTACCGCTATTGCGCCAATCCCTGAGAATATTGTAGCAAGAAGGCCAAAAGAATCGCCCCAATCCCCGAGGGGCATGCCTTTTGTTTCAAGTGCCCAAGATAACATGGCCCATAAGGCGCATATGGCAACAATAAGTAGCGTTCCAATTGCCGCAATTTTTGGTTCAAATAGGCGATGTGCTTTTGGTGTGCTATTTACGGTCATGGCAAATGTGGAATGTTGTTGGATTTAATTGATCATTGGATAATCCTTAATTCTAAATAAATATTGAATAATGAGGGCTATGTTGGACGTTTTGTGGGGTGTCTGTTCCGGAGAGAGGGTGCGCCTCATCCCTTTTTCGCAGGAAATAAAAAGCCCCGGTTGGAGAGGTCCAGCCGGGGCTTTTTGTATGGAGGAAGGGGTGGTTTGATCGATAATTTCAATGACGAAATTGATAACTATTGGCAATATAAGTTGCGCCAGTCATTGATCTCGCTCAAATCTTTGTAAATTATGAATTTATAAAGACTTACGATCACAGTGATTAAATAAATCATCAGCGGTTTAGCTTGCCTTCGCTTGGGAAAAATCGATAACATCGCTTTATAAGGTGTGCTGCCCGGTGCCGCCGGTGTCTTGTAGCGCATGCGTGTGTGATGACTGAGGAGGTTTTAAATGTCCGATAAAGCGACTTGCCCCTATGCTTCGATGGCAGGAGGCACCACCGGTGCCGGGGCGCCTTCCGTGAGCGACCGCAATTCGCTGACGCTGGGGGCAGATGGCCCGATCATGCTGCACGACGTGCATCTGATCGAGCAGCTGGCGCACTTCAACCGCGAGAAGACCATCGAGCGCCAGCCGCACGCAAAGGGCTCGGGCGCGTTCGGCATCTTCGAGACCACCGGGGACGTGTCGGCCTACACCAAGGCGTCGCTGTTCCAGAAGGGCAAGACGACCGACCTCCTGCTGCGCTTCTCGACCGTGGCCGGCGAGCAGGGCAGCCCGGACACCTGGCGCGACGTGCGCGGCTTCTCGATCAAGTTCTATACGGACGAGGGCAACTACGATCTCGTCGGCAACAACACGCCGGTGTTCTTCATCCGCGACCCGATGAAGTTCCCGCACTTCATCCGCAGCCAGAAGCGCCTGCCGGATCGCGGCCTGCGCGACAGCCACATGCAGTGGGATTTCTGGACCAACAATCCGGAATCGGCGCATCAGGTGACCTACCTGATGGGCGTTCGCGGCTTGCCGCGCACCTGGCGTCACATGAACGGCTACGGCTCGCACCCCTACATGTGGGTGAACGAGAAGGGCGAGAAGTTCTGGGTGAAGTATCACTTCCACACCCAGCAGGGCATGGAGCACTTCACCAACGCCGAAGCCGCCAAGATGTCGGGCGAGGATGCGGATTTCCACCGCCGCGACCTGTTCGAGGCCATCGAGCGCGGTGAGCACCCGAAGTGGACGCTCTCGGTGCAGGTGATGCCGTATGAGGTTGCCAAGACCTACCGCATCAACCCGTTCGACCTGACCAAGACCTGGCCGAAGAAGGACTTCCCGCTGATCAAGGTCGGCGTGATGACCCTCAACCGCAACCCGGAGAACTTCTTCGCGCAGATCGAGCAGGCGGCGTTCTCGCCGGGCAACGTGGTGCCGGGCATCGGCCTGTCGCCGGACCGGATGCTGCTGGCCCGTTCGTTCGCCTACGCGGATGCCCAGCGCAACCGCATCGGCGCGAACTTCCACCAGCTGCCGGTGAACCAGCCCAAGTGCCCGGTGAACACCTACATGTTCGACGGCCCGATGGCGTATCAGCACAGCGGCGCGGCTCCGGTCTATGCCACCAACAGCGGTGGCCGTCCGTGGTCGGACGAGACCGGCCCGGTCTCCGACGGCTGGGAAGCCGACGGCACCATGGTGCGCACCGCCTACACGCTGCGCGAGGGTGACGACGACTTCTCGCAGGCCGGTGTTCTGGTGCGCGAGGTGTTCAACGACGATCAGCGCGCCCAGCTGGTCGAGACGGTGACCGGCGCTCTGGGCGGCGTGCGCGAGCCGGTGCTCAGCCGCGCCTTCCAGTACTGGAAGAGCATCGATGCGGACATTGGCGCCCGCATCGAGGCAGCGGTGAAGGCAAAGGACGCCTGACGCTGATCTGCCTGAAGTGAAAGCAGAAACCCCGGTTGGAGCGATCCAGCCGGGGTTTTTGTTTGCGTTGCCCGCCCTTGCGTTGCCCGCCGGGTTTTCTAGTATCCATGAACTAATAATGGGGGTGGCGGGTTTTGATGTCTCGTTGGGCCGGGGTGATCGGCATTGCCCTGATGATGCTGGCGGCGCGCGGTGCGGCTGCTGAATCGTATGTTCTGCTTGAGCCGGTGCGCGATGCCCGTGGTCGAGCGCTGATGCAGGCAGATCCGGGCGGTACGCTGCTGCCGGTGCTGAAGCGGGCCGGGGACACGCCGTTGACCCAGCAGGTGCGGCGCGTGCTGGCAGGCGGGTTTGCCGCCCGCATTCCGGCCCTTGATGCGGCGGCGCGCAAGGCGGCGCAGGACAAGCCGAAGTGCCCGGCGCTGCCGGAGGCCGTTTTCGTGTTCCTCTCGGATGAAGACGGCGGCTACGCCCGCCAGCGGTTCTACAGTGCGAATGCCAAGGGCAAGCCGGTGCTGTGCGAGGATCATTTCATTGATCTGACGGTCGATGAAGCCTCCATCGCCTCGGGCGAGTTCGAGGAAGTGCTGGCCCATGAATGGGGGCACGTTCTGCTGCGCCGCCTGCTGGGGCCGGTGCCGCCAACCCCGTCTCGCAAATTCCATAGCGTGCGCACCACAACCGATGCCGTGACGGCGTTCGATGAGGGTCTGGGGATTCATCTCCAGCCGATGTCGGCGCGCCTCAGCCAGACGTCGGGCTACCGGGCGCGCATCGAGGGCGCGGCGGAGCCCCGGCTGGCGGACTTCTGGTTCAGCCGTCAGGAAACGTGGATGCGTCAGGCGCTGGTGCCGCAGAACCGGCTGGTGTTCGATAAGGAGGCGAAGGCTTCCGGCGGCGACGTTTATGCGCACTGGCTGGCCGATGAAAGTTCGGCAAATTTTGATGCTTGCCGGTTGAAAACGGGCGGGCAGATGGTGGCTTCCGAAGGTGTGGCGGCCAGCTTCTTCTACAAGCTCATGGCGGTGGAGCCCGAGGCGCTGGACGCGCGCTATCGCCAGCTCATTACGGTGCTGGCCCGCATGAAAGACTGGCCGACGGACAGGCCCGCAGTGACGGCGTTCGTGCAGGCGTGGGGCGAGGCCTATCCGCTGGAGCGCGAGGCGGTGGTGCGTCTGTTCCTGGCTGTCACCCACGGGGCGACGGTTTCACGCGATGTGCGGGCCTTGCAGGAAAAGACGGCCTGCGCCGGAGCCTCTGGCGACATCGAGGCGTTTCTGGGCCTTCGCCAGGAGGCGCAAGCGGCGCTGGAGGGCGCGCTTGCCGACGTGCTGGCGGGGCGGGTTGCGCTGGATGCGGCTGTTGGCCAGCCGGTATGGCTGGCGCACCCTGACGTGTTGATCGCAACCGCGCCGTGGCAGGGCAGGCGCGATGCGCCGGTTGTGGCTGACCTGAATACGGCGCGGGCCGTAGAGCTGGAGCTTTTGTTCACCGGCACCGCGCTGGCAGGCAAGGCGGATGCGATTGTGCAGGTGCGCGAGGCAGGGCCTTTTGTCAGCCTTCAGGATGCCGCTGATCGGGCCGGGCTTGGCACGGCAGGGCTGGAGGCGCTGCGCAAGGCCGCCGAGGGGTTTGTGCTGGCGGGGCAAACCGCGAGGAAATAGGACGCAAGCAGGCTGCTCGTCCGCCGCTGATGCCGGGTAGGGTGTCAGCGGGCGGATGGGTCAGACGGTCAGTTCACTCAGGATGAACAGGCCGACGATGATGGCCGCTGCAATGGCGATGAGGCCGATCAGCTTCTTGTCCTGCGAGAGGCCGGGTTTGGCTTTTTTCTTCGACATGACCACAGGTTAGCGCCGGATATGTTTCGGTCAAGCCTCGCCAGCGTCTGAGGCCGACTCGGGCGCGGGAAGCCACTCGGGCCAGAGCACTTCAACGCCAGCGCCGCCAAGGGCGAGGGGCGTGCCCGCTTCCACATATTCCATGCGCAGGAAGGCGATTGCCTGCTCGCCCCGGTGGCTGCGCAGCTCGCCCGCGTCCTTGCCGTCGGGCGTGCGCAGGGTGAGGTCTTCGCCCACGGGCGCGGAAAGGCGCACGGGCAGGAGCCGCTTGCGCACCTTCGAGCGGTGATACATGCGGGCGGTGTTTTCCTGCCCCACATAGCAGCCCTTGCGGAAATCAACGCCGTTCAGCTCAACGGCGTTGGTCTCAAGCCACAGCATTTTATCAACGCCGATGTCGCGGCTGCCGCTCGGCACGCCCAGCCGCAGCCGGTGCGCGTCGTAATCTTCCAGCGTCGCCGTGGTGGCGAGGCCGGAGGGCGCAATCCAGCGCGCCCCAAGGCCGGGCAGGCGGGGGTCGTTGACGGACCCTTCAGGCGCGGGGCCGTCTCCCCACGCGGCATAGATCGCAAGGTCCGGGCGGGGCGTAATGGCGGCCTGCGCGCGCAGACGGTACATGGAGAGGCGCTTGGCCAGCACTTCGGCCCGCTCGGCCTCTGCATCCAGCAGGAAGCCGTCGCCCTCAGGGCGGGCGAAAATCAGGAAGTCGAACAGGTACTTGCCCTGCGGCGACAGCAGCGCCGCCCAAACGGGCGAGGCCGGGGCGACCTTGTTCACGTCATTGGTGACGAGGCCTTGCAGGAAGGCGGCAGCGTCCGGCCCCGTGATTTCGAGGACGGCGCGGTCAGACAGATGTGCGAGAGATACAGCCATGACACTTAAGTAATGGCTGTATCGCCCGGCTCAAGGGGGGAATCGCGCGGTTAGAGCGGGTCGCAATCTGCTTACAGCAGCTTGCCCGCTCTAATTCTTTTGTTGGTCGCACTTTCTTAACCGCAGGATGTGCCATCCTGCTCGAAAGCTGCTCTAGCGCCGGCGACGGCGGCCAAGCAGGGCCATGCCCACAAGCCCGCCGAACAGGACGCCGAGCGTGCCCGGCTCCGGCCCCTTGACCGGCGGCGTTGGCGGCGTTGGCGGAGGGTTCTCGCCACCCGGCGGGTTTTCACCACCCGGCGGGTTTTCACCACCCGGAGGGTTTTCGCCGCCCGGAGGGGTCTCGCCGCCCGGAGGGGTCTCACCGCCCGGAGGGGTGTCGCTACCCGGAGGGGTATCGCCACCCGGCGGAATGCCGCCGCCAGGGGTCATCGGCACGGTTGGCCCGAAATTGGAGGGCGTTGCCGAGCGGGTGCGCGGCGGGGCAAGCGTGCTCAGGTTGCTGGCCGGAGAGAACGGGGCAGCGCCCGCCGAGGGTTCGGGGAACACCAGCGGCAAGGGCTCGCCTGCGCCCGGTTCGATCAGATCGGCCAGGTTGGTTTTCAAAGTTTCGGGATTGCCGCCAGCGCTGGGGCAGCCATCTGCAATGATGATCGGCTTTGCGGCCAGCGGCACGGCCTTGGGCAGCGGCTTGGGCCGGGGCTTGGGCTTGGCCTGCGGTTCTGCCTTTGCGAGCACCGGAGATGCCGCACCGACCGGAGCCTCAGCCTTGGGCAGGGGCGTTGCCGGCGTGGACTGGGCTGCCTTCTTGGCAGGCGCGGCCTTCTTCGGCGCGACAGCTTTCTTGGCAGGCTGCGGAATGACGATGGGATCGCAATCTTCGGCTGCGGTGATCTGCGCGGCGGGAAGGCGTGCGGCCATGGCAGACGGCGCCGCCATGAGCAGCGCCATCAATGCCCCCGCAGCAACGCCGTGTGCAGCAGCAGGTTTATGCCGTTTCAAGCCCCCAGAGGGCGCAGATGGAGCAGCCTGAGCGTTTCGGAACACGTTACCCACCTTTGGTTCCGATGAAACCTGATGCCTGCCGGGTCGGATACCGCAGCGGACACCTGTGAACGCGAGTGAAATAATTACACCAACGTTCTTTTAATTGCATACCACTGCCAAGGCTGGCTCGGCAAATTTTTAGATGCTTAACAAGAAGCGATTTCTTGACGCATCCTCAGTTGGGCCAGCTGGAGAGCGTATAGATAAAGGACTAGCTGTTACCTTTTAGTGAATCGCAAGGCTGATGCTTTGGCGGGAAAGCTGGTCAGGGCGCACGCCATCCAACGGCTGGACGCGGACTTCCAGCACCTTTCGCCCGGCGCGCTTCAGGCTCTCCACAAAGGCGTGAAGGACCGGATATTCGGGGGCGAGATCCAGCTCCTGACCGTAAAGAGTTTCAACTTTTTCAGGGTCTTGGGGGTTCTGAACGTCGATCTCCGCCGAGGTCAGGCGGTAGCCGCGATACCAGAGGTGGGACTGGTATTCGCGCGGCAATCTGGAGAACGGCAGCAGCAATTCATCCAGCGGGAAGGTCTTATGCGAATCGGCCATGGAGCCCAATCTTTCCAATAGCCCCCTGATGCTTGCAGTAAGTCCCCGCCTATTCCGTACGGAAATATGGTAAATAAGGTGTTAATAATAACGTTAATACAACAAGTAATCGCAGCAGGTGGCAGCGCAGAGAATCGCTCCTCCATTGACGGGTGCGTGAACGGTCGCGCTTTTGGCCGCCGCAGGGTATAGCGCGCAGCGAGACGACGGCGCTGGGGCGGGCTTCATGGATTTAGGCTGGATGAACCTGAACTGGCTGGCGACCTGGTATTTTCCGGTCGGCCTCGTGATCGGGCTGGTTGCCGCCGCCCCGATCGGGCCGGTCAACATCCTTGTGATTCAGCGCAGCCTGCAACGGGGCATGGGCGCGGCCATGGTGCTGGGGCTGGGCGCGGCGCTGGGCGATGCGCTGTTTGCCGCCGGGGCGGGGCTGGGGCTTGAGGCGCTACAGGCCCTTGTGAACGTGCATGACGACATGATTCGCGTGGTGGGCGGGCTCATCATGATCGGCTTCGGGATTGCGGTATGGCGGTCAGACCCGCATCTGGCTGAATCTGGGCGCAGGCCGCCGCCCTCCGGTCACATGGCCGTGGCGACGTTCCTGATGACGGTGACCAATCCGGCAACGCTGTTGTGGTTTGCCGCAACCTTCGGCTCGGTCGGGTTTCAGGAGACCGGCATGGAGAGTGCCCGCGCGATGCTGCACACGGCGGAACTGGTGGGCGGGGTGTTTGCGGGGTCGATGCTGTGGTGGCTGGCGGTCTCTGGCGTTGCCTTCCGGGCGAAGGGGCGGCTGGAGGACCGGCACCTTGCCGTTTTCAACCATATCTCGGCGGTGGTGCTGCTGCTGTTCGGGCTGGCGGCGCTGACGGCGGGGCTGATCTGAGCGGCCATTCGGCTTCAGCGGCCATTCGGCTTCAGCGGCGCACGTCCTTGCGCGAGATCTTCTCCAGTACGGCGTGGTTCATGTTCAGGGTCTGCTTGCCCGCTTCTTCGAACATCACGGTCACGCGCTCGCCAATGGCGGATTGCACCTGACCAACGCCCCACTCTGGACGCGCAGGCAAGACGACATACTCTCCGGGGAGGAACGGACTGATCATAGTTTGCCTTGCACTTGTTCGTTACGTTGCATAGCACTGGCGCTGTTATGGTTAAGCGAGCAGGCTTCGGGGGGAGAGTTAACGCATGAAAGCCGTGGATTTCGCCAGTCTTCTTTGCTCTCGCCTGTGCCATGATCTGGTAAGCCCGGTTGGCGCTCTCTCCAACGGTATCGAGCTGCTTTCCGACGAAACCGATCCTGAAATGCAGGCCCAGTGCCTGCAACTGCTGTCTGACAGCGTGCAGCAGGCCTCCAACCGGCTGAAATTCTTCCGTCTGGCCTTCGGCGGCGGCGGCAATTTTTCAGCGCAGGTGGATATCCGCGAGGCGCAGAGCGCGCTTCAGGGCATGTTCCCGCCCGACAAGGTGCGGGTGGAGTGGCTGATTATTCCGGCACTTCTGCCCAAGACCGCCATCAAGGTGCTGCTCAACCTGTCGCTGATCGCGGGCGATGCCCTGCTGCGCGGCGGCGTGCTTCAGGTGGCGATCGAGCAGAGCGGCGCGATGCTTGATATTGCCGTGCGCGCGGAAGGGCCGCGCCTGCTGCTGGGCGAGGATTTGCGGCAGGCCTTGGATGGCGCAACGCCGGAGGGCGAGATGACGCCGCGCGTGGCGCCCGCGCTGCTGGTGCGCTCCCTGCTGGCCGAGTGCGGCGGCACGCTTCAGGTATCAGAGCCGGAGCCGGGAATTCTGGTGCTGGGCGCGCGCTGCCCCGCGTGATTGGGTTCTACGGGTAAGTGTTTAATTTGCAGGGGGGTTATAACCCCCTGCACCCCCATTCGCTTTTAATCGGGCCGTGCGCGTGATGGCGGGCGCGGCCCTGTCATCATCGCTGCTTTCAGTGCGCGAGCGCGGTTTGATTATGCGCGCCGATCAATGAATGGGAGCGCGAGGGTCTGCGATCCTCGCATCATCTCCCTTCAATTTCGGATCCGTCAAAACCAAAGCCTCATGATTTAGAGCTTTTTAACCCCGTTGCGGCAGAGATGAACCGTAACGTGCGGGCCCTCGCCCTCACGATCAGGATTTTGTTTTGTGAGAGGCGGACAACATGGATGATCTGCTCACCGAGTTTTTGACCGAGACGAACGAGAGCCTCGATACGGTCGATAATGAACTGGTCCGCCTGGAGCAGAACCC
>JAEZBH010000059.1 GCA_023427285.1 Pseudomonadota bacterium | reverse complement strand
ATCATCGACTCGGTCGTGAACGATCTCATCATGCCGATCGTCTCGGCCATTGTCGGCACGCCCGATTTCAGCAACCTGTACCTGAAGCTCGGCGCTGTTCCGGCTGACTTCAAGGGCCCGGAAACCTACCCGGCACTGGTCGCCGCTGGCGTGCCGGTTCTGGGCTACGGCCAGTTCATCACCGTAGCGCTGAACTTCATCCTGCTGGCATTCGTGGTGTTCTGGATCGTCAAGGGCGCGAACATGCTGCGCCGTCCGGCCAAGGAAGAAGCACCGGCACCGGCTGCAACGCCGGAGGACATCCAGCTGCTGCGCGAAATCCGCGATGCACTGAAGGCGAAGGCATAAGCCTTGCAAGGATTACGGAGGGATTTTCCCCTTCGGCCCTGAACAGGAAAACACCGGTCAGACAATTCTGGCCGGTGTTTTTTTATGAGGGCCCCCTGATTGATGCCCCCCGCAATGTATTCCGAATATTTCCTGATCGCTTATCGGAAGCGTGCCGGACTGTAATCCGCCGCCACGACGCCAGCCGCACCAAGATCCTCCGGCACCCTCTCGCCCCGTATGAGGCTGGCGCACAACAGGCCGGCAGCGGGAGCGGTCTGCATGCCAAAGCCGCCCTGCCCCGCGCACCAGAAGAAGCCGGAGGCGGTCGGCTCGAAGCCATAAACCGGCGCACGATCGGGCGCGAAGGTGCGCAGCCCCGCCCAGCTGCGCTCGGGCCGCGCGATCGTCAGCGTCGTTGCCTGTTCAAGCCGATCAAGCGCAATGGCGACGTCCAGTTCTTCCGGCTGCGCATCGCACGGCGCAGAGGGCGTCTCATCATGCGGCGAGACCCAGTAAGTGCCCGCATCCGGCTTGAAATAGAAACTCTCGTCCACATCCAGAACCAGCGGCGCATCCGCCCGGTATTCCTCTGATGGCACCCGCAGCACCACGAGCGTGCGCCGCATCGGCACAAGGCCGATAGGGGCAATTCCGGCAAGCTGCGCCAGTTCATCCGCCCACGCGCCCGCCGCGTTGACAAGGATGCGCGCCTGTATCTCCGCGCCGTCAGACCCAATCCGCCAGCCGTTGGCATCCTGTGCCAGCGACGTGACGCGCCAGCCGGTTTTCAGCACGCCGCCATTGCGCTTGAATGTGCGCAGAAACGCCTGATGCATGGTCGCGGTATTAATATCGCGCACGCCCGGTTCCCACAGTCCGGCAGCCTGCCAAGCCGGGCGCAGCATCGGCGCGCGAAGAGCCACCTCCTCCGGTCCGATCACCTCCATCTCCACGGATGGATAGAGCGCCCGCTTGCGATGCAACGCCTCGCCCTGCCCAGCCTGCGCAACATAGAGCGCGCCCCGCTGCACTCCGAGCCAGTCCTCGCCGGTATCGGCGCTGGCAGACAGGAAAAAGGGAAGCGATGCACGGGTCAGCGGCTGCACTGCCGGACCGCCGTAGGATTCCGCATAGAACGCCGCAGAGCGCCCCGACGTGTGGTAGCCGGTAAAGGGTTCGGCTTCCAGAATCGCCGCCTTCACAGTCTCGCCCAGATGCGCAGCAAGAGCGGCGCCGCCAATACCCGCGCCGATGATGACGACGTCATACTGCTCAGTCATGCACCGGTCCTTCCGCGCCTGCGCCCTTGGCCCCTTCAATCGCTGCTCGAACGTGCGCCAGCGTTTCCTGCCGCACCGTGTCCGCCTCGCGCAGCAGTTCATGGCGGCCGCCCGAAATAACCGCAAGGCGGCAGTTCGGCAGCTGCGCTGCCACGTGACGCGCCGCCACCGGGTCAACGACCTGCTCCAGCTCGGGCACAAGAATGAGGACCGGCGTTTTCACGGCTTGCAGGTAGCCGGGCGCATGGAGCCGATCAAGAGACTGAAAGGCGGCATTGAGCCAGCCGTTCGTCACCCCGCCCAACATCAGCGCCGGATTACTCTGGGTCCACCACACCTCATCGGCAAAGCGCTCAAGATCGCTCGTCAGCGCGTTCTGGCGCAGCGGCGAGCTTTGCCAGGACCCGTGCGGCTTCTGGGTCGGCGCGAATTCTCCGGCCTGCCCGCGGTTCACGAGCCAGCGGGCCAGACGCTTTGTCACCGGACTTGGAATTCCGCCCGTTCGAATGCCGAACATGGGGGCCAAGAGCACCGCGCGGGAAATGATGCCGGGGTGCTCCGCCAGATAGCGCAGCGCGATGTGAGCGCCCATGGAATGCGCCACCAGATAAAGCGGCTGCGGCATTTCCCTGGCCAGATCGTCAATCCAGCCGGCCAGATCGCGCACCAGCGTATCAAAGTCCGTCTGGTGGCCCTTGTGCGGATGATCGCCCAGACGACCCGAGAGCCCCTGCCCGCGCCAGTCAAGCGTTGCCACGCCATACCCCCAATCGAGAAACGCGCCGTAGCTTTCCAGATACTTCTCGATGAAGTCCGCCCGACCGTTCAGGAAAACGATGGTGCCGCGGGCAGCGCCTTCGGGCAGGCTGGTCATCGTGCGCAGCGGCCAACCGTCCGGGGCCCGCCAGTCTCGCAGCAGCGCGCGCGCGCCGAACGTCCTGCGCCCGAACGCGGAGCCGCCAAGAGCAAGGCTGTTGCCGGAGGAAGCGTGCTGCATCTGCCTGTATCCGTGACTTGTACTGTGTCGGTTACGACTTTTTCAGGTTTGCGTGTGAACGTCCCCTCCATGTGGGACATACTTCAACACGGACTTCTCATAATCCTGGTTCTGCTTCTGGTCATCGCCGCAATTGGCGATATCCGGCGGTACACCATTCCCAATCGCCTGTGCAGTGTCGTTGCGGCATTGGCCGCGCCGTATCTGGTGGCAACCAGCCTTGCCGACGGCCAGCCGCTTCTGCCGCTGCTGGGCATCCAGATCGGCGTTGCGCTTCTGGTCTTTGCCGGTTTTGCCCTGTTGTTCGCCCTTGGCGCCATGGGCGGGGGCGATGTGAAGCTGATCGGCGCGCTGGCGCTCTGGTGTCCTGCCTCCCGTATTCTTGAGCTTCTTTATCTCGTCGCGCTGTTCGGCGGCGCACTGGCTCTGGTCATTCTCATTCTCCGGCGGGTGCGCGGAAGCGCGAATCGCGCCGTGCCGTATGGCGTTGCCATCGCGGCGGGGGGAATTGGAATCGCACTCGAACCAATCGTTAATTTTTGCGGCCTATAACAAGCAAAATACAGATCCGGAGAGGACGGGATGAACGTTCGCAGCCTCATTTTAGTCATCGCAGCCCTGCTGATTGCGGTTGTCACAGCCTTCATGGCGCGCTCGCTGATGTCGGGCGACAAGGCCGCTGAGACCGCAGCAGTGGTGAAGAAGTCGACAGACAAGAAAATTCTGGTCGCAGCCCGCCCTCTGCCAACCGGCCGCATTCTTCTGGCCGAGGACCTGAAATGGCAGCCGTGGCCGGAAGATGCTGTAAGTGAAGTTTATCTGCCGGAAGGCTCTGCCAGCATTTCGGACATGACCGGCAAGGTCGTCCGCAATGCCTTCCTCGCCGGACAGCCGCTGACCAAGGATGCCGTGGTCGGCCCCAATGACCGGGGCTTCCTTGCCGCCGTCCTGACGCCGGGCATGCGCGCCGTCACTGTGTCCACGTCTCCCACCTCCAGCGTTGCCGGCTTCATTTTCCCCGGCGACCGCGTTGATCTCGTCGTCAGCCATGAAGTGGAACGGGGCGATGCTCCGCGACTGAAGGTCTCCGAGACCATCATTCGCAATGTCCGCGTCCTTGCCATTGACCAGGCCATTGCCAACGAATCCGGTCAGGCCAAGGTCGGCAACACCGCCACGCTGGAAGCCACGCCCAAGCAGGTCGAGAAAATCAACGTCATGGAGCAGCTTGGCGACATCTCGCTGAGCCTGCGACCGCTCGCCGAGAATGGCGAAACCGTTGGCGAAAATGATGAAATCGTGGCCGCCATGCCGGTCGATGCCACGCCCACCTATACCACCGCGTCGGAAGTGACCCGCTTCGCCAATGCCGCCCGCAGCTCGGGCGGCGGTGGCGGCAGCAGCAGCGCACGGGCATCCGCGCCGCGCAGCCAGGTCGTGGTCGTGGTACGCGGCAATGAGGCCTCCGTGGCCCAGACTGGAGCACAATAACATGCGTGCCAGCCGTTCCATTCGCACCGCTTTTGCCACTGCGCTGGCCCTGGGCGGTCTCACTCTTGCAAGCAATGCAACGCCCGCCTTTGCGCAGGCCGCCGCCGTTCAGACGGCGCAGAGCGCGCTCACCGTCTCGGTCAGCAAGGGCACTCTGGTGCGCCTTGAGCGCCCTGCCACCAGCGTCTTTATTGCCGATCCGAAAATCGCAGACGTGCAGGTGCGCTCGCCGCATCTCGTTTATGTTCTGGGTGTCGGCGCGGGCGAGACCACGCTGTACGCCATGGATAGCGCAGATCGCGTGATCTATTCGGCCAGCGTGCAGGTCACAAGCAACATCGAACAGGTGCGCAGCCTGCTGAAGGCCGCCCTGCCCAACGCGAACATCACTGCCGAGCCGTTCAACGGCATGATCATGCTCTCCGGCGTTGCCCCCTCTCCTGAGGCGGTTGCCGAGTCCGAGCGTCTGGTCAAGCAGCTGCTCGGTGACAAGCAGGTGGTCATCAACAAGGTTCAAACCGCCACCCCGGTGCAGGTGAACCTTCAGGTCAAGATTGCCGAGGTCAGCCGCTCGCTTCTGAAGGAAGTCGGCGTCAACATCGCAACGTACGACCAAACCGGCGGCTTTCTGTTCGGTCTGTGGCAAGGCCGCAATGCCATCGACATCGACCCCGTCACGCGAACCTACACGTTCCTGAAACCTGAGGGCACCAACACCATTGGTTTTGCGGGCAATCTGTTCGGCCTGAACGCCGCCGCCGCCATCGACGCCATGGCAGAAGAAGGCCTCGTCAGCATTCTGGCCGAGCCGAACCTGACCGCGCTTTCGGGCGAAATGGCCAGCTTCCTTGCCGGCGGCGAGTTCGCCATTCCCATGCCTGCCGAAGATGGCCGCGTGCTCATCGAATACAAGCAGTACGGCGTTGGCCTCGCCTTCACGCCCACCGTCATGAGCAACAATCGCATCACCCTGCGCGTGCGCCCGGAAGTGAGCGAACTCAGCCAGGCGGGCTCCATCACCGTCAACGGCATCAGTATTCCCGGCCTCACCACGCGCCGGGCTGAAACCACGGTCGAGCTTGGCTCTGGCCAGAGCTTCATGATCGCAGGCCTGCTGCGCAACAACACGGGTCAGGACGTCACGAAAGTGCCGGTGCTGGGCGATCTGCCCATTCTGGGCGCGCTGTTCCGCTCCGACAGCTTCCGCCGCAACGAGACCGAGCTGGTGATTATCGTCACCCCGTATCTGGTCACGCCGGTTGACGCCAAGGACATCCGCCTGCCGACCGACGGCTACAAGGCGCCGAGCGACCTTGAGCGCTGGCTGCTCGGTAAGAGCTTCAGCCAGAGCAAGGCGCCCGCCGCCCCCGCATCCGGCGCGCAAACCAGCCAGACCCAGACCGCTCCGGGCTTCTCATTCCAGGGAGACGCGCAATGATTGGCGCAACCGCATTTGCTCCGGCCCTCAAGCGCATCGCGCTGACGGGAGCCCTCATGGGCGTTGCCTGCGGACTTGCTGCGTGCGGCACGAACACCGGCCTCTCCTCGGTCAAGACCCCGGTGGTCTCGACCCAGGCCCTCACCCGCGACATTGCCTTCCAGTCCAATGACAGCCTTGCCGCGAGCGATGCCGCCAGCCTTCAGGCGTTCCTCGCCAGCATGGCACTCGGCGCTGGCGATCAGCTGATGCTCGATGATCCCAACCCGCAAGGCCGGGATGCCCGGCGCGCCGCCGTGAATTCCATTGTGCTGCGCAGCGGCGGCCAGCTGTCCAGTTCGCTGCCCCCGGCCACTGCGGCAATGGCCGAAGGCACGGCGCGTCTGTGGATTGTGCGCTCACAGGCGACCCCGCCGGCCTGCCCTGACTGGAGCTCCAGCCCCCACGGGAACATGAATGCTTCCACGCACAGCAATTACGGCTGCGCGGTCAACAGCAATCTGGCCGTGATGGTCGCCAATCCGAGAGATCTGGCCGAGGGTCAGGACTACGCCGGACAAAGCGCGGCCGATATCACCAAGAACCACGATCACTGGCAACGCCGTGTACCGACAGGCTTCGAGAAGGAGCTGGCCAAAACCAGCACCACCTCCGGCAAATAATCGGTCAGGAAGCGGGAACCACGATAATGAATGCCCCTTTGCCATCAAAGCGCTTCACGGATGCGCCGCGCGATATGTTCGCGGCGTTCGTCTCGGATGATGCAACCGCCGAAGTCTTGAAGAACACTGTTCTCGACATGGGCTGGCTGCCGGAGAAGATTCACCGGGGCGGTCTGCCCAACGCGGTTCAGGCCCTGTCCGTCAACGCCTCGCCCCAGATCCTCTTGGTCGATCTGTCGGAGTGCGTTGATCCGCTGGGAGATATCAACGCGCTCGCCGAAGTGTGCGAGCCGGGCACGATCGTGATTGCGGTGGGCG
>JAEZBH010000047.1 GCA_023427285.1 Pseudomonadota bacterium | reverse complement strand
ACCTTGAGCCCCCCCTTTTATCTCCCTAATCCTGATGCGTGCGCGAGTTGGCAGGCCGGGGCATTGCGGCCCATTCTCTCCCTTCAGTGAAAAAACATCTCAATGAGAGAACAAGGGGAGAGGAACGCATGCTGTCGCTTCAGGAGTTGTCCGACCGGGCGGAAATTCAGGATGTCATCACCCGCTACGCCTACGCTATCGATGACCGGGACTGGGACGCGCTGGACACCGTGTTCACGCCCGATGCCGTAATCGATTACAGCGAGACCGGCGGGGCGCGAGGCACGGTGGCCGAGATCAAGGCGTTTCTGGCCAAGGCCATGCCCACCTTCTCGGCCTTCCAGCACCTCTCCACCACCACCCAGCTCAAGATCGACGGCGACCGCGCCACGGCCCGCACCATCCTGTTCAACCCGATGGTGATGCAGCACGAGGGGCAGGAGCGCGTGTTCTTCATCGGCCTGTGGTATAAGGACGACCTTGTGCGTACCGAACAGGGCTGGCGCATCGCCCTGCGCTACGAACAGATGAGCTGGAGCCACAACGTTCCAGCCGGACTGATGCCGTAACTTTCGGCTTTTTTCGACCAATTATTCGCCGAATTATCCGCAAGGCGGACGGTTGAGCGGCGCTTGCTTGATTGCCAAGCGCCGGGCCGGATAGCGCTGGCGGGTTGGAATAAGGGGCAGGTTGGAACAAGGGGGTTGCGTGCGATGCAGGCGGCGGCTGAGGTAACGGATACGACGGAAGCAGACGGCAAGAGCGGCAAGCTGGTAGTCTTTGCCTCCACGCTCGGGACCGTCTTCGAGTGGTACGATTTCTTCATCTACGGCACGCTGGCCGGGATCATCGGCCGCCTGTTCTTCCCGACCGACAACGCCAGCCTGCAATTCCTGCTGGCGCTGGCCTCCTTCGCCATCGGCTTCGGCTTCCGCCCGCTGGGCGCTGTGGTGTTCGGCTACCTTGGCGACCGGTTCGGGCGCAAATACACCTTCCTTGCGACCATCGTCATCATGGGCGTGGCAACGGCGGGCGTCGGCCTCGTGCCGAGCTTTGCCACCATTGGCGTTGCCGCGCCGATCATCATTGTCGTGCTGCGCATCCTGCAAGGCCTGGCGCTGGGCGGCGAATTCGGCGGCGCGGCGGTCTATGTGGCCGAGCACGCCCCACCCAAGAAGCGCGGCTTCTACACCAGCTTCATTCAGGGCAGCGTTGGCGCAGGCTTCGTGCTCTCCATCCTTGCGGTGATCGGCACCCGCTATGCCGTGGGCGAAGAGGCGTGGAACGACTGGGGCTGGCGCGTGCCGTTCCTGTTCTCGCTGGTCTTGCTGGGCATTTCCATCTGGATCCGCATGATGCTGCACGAAAGCCCGGTGTTCCAGAAGATGAAGGCCAAGGGCGAGGTGGTGAAGAACCCGCTGAAGGAAGCCTTCCGCGCGCCGGGCAATTTCAAGATGATTATGGTGGCCCTCTTCGGCCTGATGGCCGGCACCACGGTCATCTGGTACACCTCCATGTTCCAGATGCTCTACTTCCTGCAAAACGCGCTGCGGGTGGATGAGAGCACCGCCCAGATGCTGGTGGGCTTCGGCGCCTTTGCCGGGCTTGGCATGTTCATTTTCTGCGGCTGGCTCAGCGACAAGGTGGGCCGCAAGCCGCTTATCCTTGCAGGCTATGTGGCCGCGCTGGCGCTGACCTTCCCGCTGTTCCACTGGGTCTCCGACGAGGCCAACCCGGCGCTGGCCGAAGCGTCGCGGCGCGCGCCCATCGTCGTCAGCGGCCCGGACTGCGCGTTCAACCCGTTCGCCAGCACGCAAGACACCGCCTGCGGGGTGCTGCTGGACCGGGTGGCCAAGCTGAACGTGCATTACACCAAGGCGGAAGGCTCCGAGGCGCAGGTGACGGTGGGCGGCCAGAGGCTTGCCGACACCAGCCCGGAGGGGCTGAAGGCCGCACTGACGGCGGCAGGCTACTCCTTCGAGAAGGTGGAGCTGACCCCGCGCGCCACGCTGGTCATCATGACCGCCATTCTTATTTTGGGCTCGCTGGCGGCGCTGACCTTCGGCGGCTCGGCGGCGCTCCTGACCGAGATGTTCCCGGCCCGGGTGCGCTACAGCTCGCTGTCGATCCCCTACAACATCGGCACCGGGTATTTCGGCGGCTTCCTGCCCTTCATCAGCCAGCTCATCATCGTGAACACGGGCAATCCGTTCAGCGGTCTGTGGTATCCGGTCGGCATGGTGGCGCTGGCGCTGGTGGTGGCGCTCATCTGGATGCCGGAGACGGCAGGCAAGGAGCTGGACTGACTTTGACGGGGAAACCAGAGCCGACATTTTGCGCAATAAATTCAAGCGCATAAGCTCTGGCTTTTCCTGACAGAAGAAAATCTGTCAGACCTGCAACAACTTCTAGCCCACGCGAGCGCCAAGCCATATTGCCTGGGCTGGCTGCGCTCTCTAATGCAAACTCTACAAGTTAAGTCGTGTAAGACAACAGGTGGGTAGTTGAGTCTCATGAGTGAGATCGTAGAATTTGAGCGTGCGCGTGCAGTGCGTCGCGTCACCGCAAAGCGGATTGCAGCCCTGGCCCTCAGCGCCTCCCTGCTGCCGCTGACCGCCCCGGCCTTCGCCGAGGTTGCCTCTGAACAGAGCGCCGACAATCAGGACATGATCATCGTGACCGGCTCGCGCATTTCGCGCCGAGACTTCGTGTCCGAGTCCCCGATCACGACCGTCAGCGCAGACGTAGTGGCCAACTCGGGCCAACTGACGCTGGAGAAGTCGCTGGGCCAGCTGCCGCAGTTCGGCCTTGGCGACAACGCCACCAAGACCGGCTACGGCTCGACCGGTCAGGCCACGCTGAACATGCGCAGCCTTGGCAGCTTCCGTAACCTCGTGCTGCTGGATGGCCGCCGTCTGCAACCGTCAGACACCCAGCAGGTGGTTGACCTGAACACCATTCCCTCGGCCCTGATCGAGAGCGTGGAAGTCATCACCGGCGGTGCGTCTGCCGTTTACGGCTCCGATGCCGTGGCTGGCGTCGTCAACATCAAGACCAAGACCGACTTCGAGGGCATTCAGCTGGACGCCTTCCAGAGCATTGCCGGTGAAGGCGATGGCGGCAGCACCGAACTCAGCGCAACGCTGGGCACCAAGTTTGCCGACGATCGCGGTCGCGTTGTGGTCTCGGGCTCGTGGTCCAAGCGCAACCCGATCGACTTTGATGCCCGCGCTTTCTACCGCAAGCATCAGGGCGGCACCGACCTGCGCCTGCCGACGGGCGTGTTCGTCTCCAACGGCAACCCGGCCAGCCAAGACGCTCTGGATGCCGTGTTCGGCGCTTACGGCGTTGCCGCAGGCAGCGTGACCGGCAACTCCGGCCTCAGCTTCAACGCGGACGGCTCGCTGTTCAGCGCCAGCAACGGCGTTTACAACTATGGCGGCTCGCAGGGCGGCCTGCTGCTCAACACCGGCAGCCAGGTCAACAACCCGAACGTGTTCCTGACGCTGCAAGCGCCGATGGAGCGCTACACCGCCTTTGGCCGCGCCGAATTCGACGTGACCGACGACGTGACGGTGTTCAGCCAGGTCAATTACGCCAAGTACGACACCACCATTCTGGTGGAATCGGGCAACACCTCGCTCAGCATTCCGGTCAGCAATCCGTTCATTCCGGACGATCTGCGCACCCTGCTCGCCTCGCGCGCCAACCCGGACGCCAACCTGACGCTGGAGAAGCGCTTCTATGAAGCCGGTCCGCGCGTCACGGAGCGCGAGTTCGAGGTGTATCAGGTTCTGGGCGGCGCACGCGGCGCGCTTGCTGCCATCGACGGCACCTGGGAAGTCTATGCCTCCCACGGCCGCACCAAGATCAGCGAAACCTCGCCGGGTTCGGTGCTGCGCTCGTCGCTGAACGCGCTGACCAGCGCGGCTGACGGCGGCCAGAGCATTTGCGAGGGCGGCTACAACCCGTTCGGCGTGACCCGGCTGTCTGACGACTGCTACGCGTACCTCGTCGCCGCACCGCAGAAGGACACCATCCTGAAGCAGGACGTGGTGGAAGCCAACGTGCAGGGCCACCTGTTCAACCTGCCCGCAGGCGAGGCCCGCTTTGCGGCTGGCGCTGGCTGGCGTCGCAACAGCTACTCCACCAGCCCGGACGAGATTTTGCAGGCCGGAAACGTGGTGGGCGTGCCCTTCACCGGCCCGAGCCGCGGCTCGAGCAACGTGAAGGAGCTGTACGTTGAGGCGCTGCTGCCGGTTCTGGCAGACCTGCCGCTGGTTCAGCAGCTTGACCTGAGCGTGGGCTACCGCTTCTCCGACTACAACCTGGCTGGCAGCGTTCACACCTACAAGGCAGACGGCAACTGGGCCGTCACCGACGCCTTGCGCATTCGCGGCGGCTATGCCCGCGCCGTGCGCGCGCCGTCGGTCGGCGAGCTGTTCGTTGCGCCGTCCGGCTCGACCCCGACGCTGGGCCGCCCGGATCAGGGCATGGGCGACTACTGCTCGACCGCCAACGCGGTTCGCACCGGCGCCAATGCCGATGCAGTGCGCTCTCTCTGCCTGGCGCAGGGCGTGCCGACTGCCGTCATCGACAACTTCGTCAACCTGCAGGACGATGCGGACGCAACCAGCGTCGGCAACACCGACCTGAAGCCGGAAACCGCCGACACGGTGACCGTGGGCTTCACCTTCAACCCGCGGTTCGAGAGCGCATGGCTGTCGAACGTGGCGCTGTCGGTGGACTTCTACGACATCCGCGTGAAGGACGCGATCGGCGTCGTTGCCTCGCAGAACAGCGTGCAGAAGTGCTTCAACATCGACGGCTCGAACCCGACCTTCGATCCGAACAACTTCTTCTGCCAGAACATCAGCCGCGATGCGAACACCGGCCGCATCAACAACGTTGCCCAGCCGACCCTGAACCTGGGCGGCTACAAGACGCGCGGCGTGGACTTCCAGTTCGACTGGCGCATTGGCCTGGATGCAGTGGGCTTCTCGGCAGACAAGACGCTGAGCCTGAACACCGTCATCACCTACCTCGACAAGTTCGAGATCCAGACCGTGCCGGGCGCACGCTGGTATGACTATGCCGGCACCGTGGGCAGCGTCTCCACCAGCAATCCGGGCTCGCTGCCGACGTGGAAGGCCGTCACCAGCCTGACCTACGCAGAAGAGCTGTTCACGCTGGGTCTGCGCTGGCGCTACCTCGACGGCATGAAGGCCGTGGCCACCGTCACCAACCCGAACGCCACCACGCCGGGCGTGGGCTCGTACAACCTGTTCGACCTCTTCGCGACGGTTGATCTGGGCGAGCAGTACAAGCTGCGCTTCGGCGTCA
>JAEZBH010000034.1 GCA_023427285.1 Pseudomonadota bacterium | reverse complement strand
ATCTGGACCAGCGCGGTGGCCACCCGGTTCGAGGCCTCAAGAGGGCTCGCGTTCGCGGTTACGCTTTGCGGCGCGTCACTGGCGGCGGCGCTCTTCCCGGTTCTGGGGACGTGGCTGATCGGTGCCTACGGCTGGCAGCAGGCCGTGCTGTTGCAGGCGATGATCTGGGTGGTTATCGCTTTTCCGATTATCCTGATTTTCTTCCGCGGGGCCAATGACGGCGGCAAAAAGCAGGCGCAAAGCGAGCGGAAGGATGCGCGCGCTCTGGAGGGTGCCAGCCTTGCTGAAGGGCTGCGCTCAAGCATCTATCATCGGTTGCTGTTCGCGAGCCTTCTGTTCACCTTCACGATTATCGCTCTGGTGGTGCATTTCGTGCCGATCCTGACGGATCGGGGAGCCGATCCGCTGGCCGCTGCGGGAATTGCATCGCTTGTCGGCATATTCTCGGTGATTGGCCGACTGGTGACGGGCCTGCTGCTGGATCGCTATCCGGGATCACTCGTTGGCGCGGCGGTGTTTCTGTTGCCTGCCGTGGGGTGCCTCTGCCTGCTAACGGCGGGCGATACTGTGCTCGTGCAGGCATTTGCGGCGGCGCTCATCGGTTTGACACTGGGCGCGGAAGTTGACGTGATCGTTTACCTGACCACCCAGCATTTCGGCCTCAAGAACTTCGGTGCCCTGTATGGCGGGCTGCTTGCGGCGCTTTCGGTTGGCACGGCGACCGGCCCGCTGGGCGCGGCGGCGGTTTACGACCAGTTCGGCAACTATGGGCCTTTCCTGTGGCTCACCCTCGGGTTCATGGTGGCCAGCAGCCTTGCCCTTGGAAGCCTGCCGCGGCCCGTGTTCCTGCGCACCGCACAGGCCGCTGCCTGACCCGAACACTTGGCGCAATACAGCAAACAAGGGAAATCCCATGGCAGGGCGCTATTTCGAAGACTGGCAGGTGGGCGACAAGATTGTCCACGACATTCGCCGGACGGTGACGGAGACGGACAATCTGCTGTTCTCGGTCATGACCCATAATCCGCAGCCGCTGCATATTGATGTGGAGGCGGCCAAGGCCAGCGAGTTCGGGCGCATTCTGGTCAATGGCACCTTCACTTTTGCGCTGATGGTGGGCGTCTCGGTAACGGACACCACGCTTGGCACGCTGGTGGCGAACCTTGGGTATGACAAGCTCGTCATGCCCAGCCCCGTGTTCATTGGCGATACGCTGCGAACCAGCAGCGAGATCGTTGATCTCAAGGAATCCCGCTCGCGCCCCAATGCGGGCATCGTGACGTTCAAGCACGAGATGCTGAATCAGCGGGACGAGATCGTCTGCCAATGCCTGCGCACTGCGCTTATTCAGCGCAAGCCGTCCTGATAGGGCATAGCGCCTTTGCGCCGTCGTATCGTGTTTGTTTGAATGAGGTGAAATCCATGATGCCCGCCCTCAATGACCCCGAGCTTCTACGCCAGCAATGCCTTATTGATGGCGTGTGGGTTGGAAGTGGCGATATTCCCGTCACCGATCCGGCAAGCGGCGAGACCGTGGGCGCGGTGCCAAGCCTGACGGCGGATCAGACCCGCGCGGCCATTGCGGCGGCGGGCGCGGCATTGAAGGACTGGAGCGCCCTGACGGCGGGAGAGCGTTCGCGGATCTTGCGCCGTTGGTATGATCTGGTGATGGCGGCGCAAGAGGATGTTGCCCGGATCCTCACGCATGAGCAGGGCAAGCCGCTGGCAGAGGCGCGGGCGGAAGTCGGTTATGCCGCCAGCTTCATCGAATGGTTCGCCGAGGAAGCCAAGCGGCTTTATGGCGAGATCATTCCCGGTCACCGCAGCGACAGCCGCCTTGTGGTGATCCGCCAGCCGGTAGGTGTGGTGGCGGCAATCACGCCCTGGAATTTTCCGGCGGCCATGGTCACCCGCAAGCTGGCCCCGGCGTTGGCGGCAGGCTGCACGGTGGTGCTCAAGCCTGCTACGCAAACCCCGCTTACGGCGCTGGCGCTGGCGGTGCTGGCAGAGCGGGCCGGTGTGCCGCGGGGCGTGATCAATGTGGTGACGGGCTCGGCGCGGGTCATTGGCGCGGAGCTGACCCAAAGCCCGATTGTGCGCAAGCTTAGCTTTACCGGCTCCACGGAAGTCGGCAAATTGCTGACCGCGCAGTGTGCGCCGACCATGAAAAAGGTATCGATGGAGCTGGGCGGCAACGCGCCGTTCATCGTCTTTGCCGATGCCGATCTCGATGCGGCGGTTGAAGGGGCGATTGCCTCCAAGTTCCGCAACAGCGGCCAGACCTGCGTTTGCGTCAACCGGGTGTTCGTGCATCAGGATGTGGCCGAGCCGTTCGAGCAAAAGCTGAGCGCCGCCGTTGCAAGGCTGGTGGTGGGGCACGGTGCGCAGGCAGGCACCACGCAGGGGCCGCTCATTGACGAAAGCGCGGTTGCCAAGGTGGAAGAGTTGGTGGGCGATGCCCTGTCGAACGGCGGACGCCTTGTGGTTGGCGGCAAGCGCCACGCTCTTGGCTCCGGCTTTTTCGAGCCGACCATTATTGCTGATTGCACGCCGGC
>JAEZBH010000033.1 GCA_023427285.1 Pseudomonadota bacterium | reverse complement strand
GTTGTAGGCGTAGCTGTAGGTGCCGGTGCTGGCGCGCTGGAGGATGCCGCCAAGCAACTGGTGTTGCTCTTGCGGCGGCAGCTTCTCCAGATCGCCCCGGCTGATGTACCGGGGCTTGTTGTTCTCGTTGTAGGCAAGGCCGTAAGGCGTCTCGCGAGCAAGGGCGAAGTGCAGCCGGTCGGCAGTCTGCGGGGCCAGAACGTCCTTGATCTGAATGCGCCGGTTGCGAGCGAATTCGTCGCGCAGCGCGTCCAGATCAAGTTCGGGATTGAGCGCGAACGGCACATCTCCGTTGACCGGAAGAATGCCGAACCACGGCGCATCGCCTGATTTCATATATCCACATCCTCGACGAACTTGGCGTGCGACTGGATGAAGTTGAAGCGATGCTCCGGCTTCTTGCCCATTAGGCGCTCCACCAGATTGCGCACCTCGGCCCGCTCTTCATACTCGGCGGGCAGGGTGACGCGCAGCAGCGTGCGGTTCTTCGGGTCGATGGTGGTTTCCTTGAGCTGGGCGGGCGGCATTTCGCCAAGACCCTTGAACCGGCTCACTTCCACCTTGCCGCGGCTGCTCTTGAAGACGGTCTTCATCAGCTCTTCGCGGTGCGCGTCGTCACGGGCGTAGCGCACGGTGCCGCCCTGCGCGATGCGATAGAGCGGCGGCTGGGCGAGATACAGATGCCCGTCACGCACCAGGCCCGGCATTTCCTGAAAGAAGAAGGTCATCAGCAGCGTTGCGATGTGGGCGCCGTCCACGTCGGCGTCCGTCATGATGATGATCTTCTCGTAGCGCAGGTTGGCCGGGTCATAGCGGTCGCGGGTGCCGCAGCCCAGCGCCAGCCCCAGATCCTGCACTTCCTGGTTTTGCGCAATCTTGGCGGTGTTGGCCGAGGCCACGTTCAGGATCTTGCCGCGAATGGGCAGCACGGCCTGGAACTTGCGGTCGCGCGCCTGCTTGGCGGAACCACCTGCCGAGTCGCCTTCCACGATGAACAGCTCGGTGCCTTCCGAGGCATCCGCCGCGCAGTCCGTCAACTTGCCGGGCAGGCGCAGGTTGCGCTTGGAAGTGGCGGTCTTGCGCTTCACTTCCTTTTCGGCCTTGCGGCGCAGGCGTTCGTCCACCTTGTCGAGGATGAAGCCGAGCAAGGAGCCGGAGCGCTTCTGGTCTTCGGTCAGCCAGTGGTCGAAGTGATCGCGCACCACCGTTTCCACCAGCTTGGTGGCTTCGGGCGAGGTGAGGCGGTCTTTCGTTTGGCTCTGGAACTGCGGGTTGCGGATGAACACCGACAGCATGACCTCGGCCCCGCCGAGGATGTCGTCAGGCGTGATCTGCTCCGCCTTGCGCTGGCCGATCAGCTGGCCGAAGCCCTTGAGGCCGCGATTGAGCGCCTGGCGCAGACCCGCTTCATGCGTGCCGCCCTGCGGCGTCGGGATGGTGTTGCAGTACCAGGTGCCGCCGCCTTCGCCGTAAACCGGCCAGGCAATGGCCCACTCCACCGAACCCTGACCGTCGGGGAAGTCGGCGCGTCCGGCGAAGATGTCGGCCGTCACGCATTCGCGGTCGTCGATCACCTCGCGCAGGTGGTCGGCAAGGCCGCCGGGGAACTGGAACACGGCCTCGGCGGGAATGTCCTCGCCCTTCAGCAACTCGGGCGCGCACTTCCAGCGAATCTCGACGCCTGCGTACAGATACGCCTTCGAGCGGGCGAGGCGATACAGCCGCACCGGCTTGAAGCGCAGATCAGTGCCGAAAATCTCGGTGTCCGGCAGGAAGCTAACGCGGGTGCCGCGCCGGTTGGGGGCCGCGCCCACTTCCTCAAGCTTCGAGGTCGGCGCGCCGCGCGAATAGGTCTGGCGGTAAAGCTTGCGCTCGCGCGCAACCTCAATGGTCAGCGCAGAGGCGAGGGCGTTCACCACCGAGATGCCGACGCCGTGCAGACCGCCGGACGTGGCATAGGCCTTGTCCGTGAACTTGCCGCCCGAGTGCAGGGTGGTGAGGATGACTTCCAGCGCCGACTGGTTCGGGTACTTGGGGTGCGGATCGATGGGGATGCCGCGCCCGTTGTCGCCGATGGTCAGCGAGCCGTCCGCCGCCAGTTCGATCTCGATGCGGTTGGCGTGCCCGGCCACGGCTTCGTCCATGGCATTGTCGAGCACTTCTGCGGCGAGGTGGTGATACGCCCGCTCGTCGGTGCCGCCAATGTACATGCCCGGCCTGCGCCGTACCGGCTCAAGCCCTTCAAGAACTTCGATATCCTTGGCGGTGTAGGCCGTTGCCGTTGCCGCCTGTGAAAACAGATCCGTCATGAAGCCGCTTATAGGGGAGGACAGGCGTTGCCGACAACGTGTCGTTGTAGCCTAGTGCCCACGAAACGCCCCTTATCCAAGGTTGATGGTGAGTGGCGGGATAAGAACATTAATCGAACAGGGCGTCAATGGCATCTTGGTCGAGCAGTTCGTCGTCTGCCGCAGCGGGGGCGTCGGCGGTCGCGGTGGCCGAATTTGAAGGGGCAGATTCGGTCTGTTCGGGCTTGCCGCTTGTTGCGGATGGTGCCCGGTATTCGGCCTGTGCGCGGGCGAACAGGGTATCCACCTGCGCCTGGGAGCCCAGTGTGTTGCTGCCGTTGATAAGGCCGCTGGCGTGAACGATTGCGCCTTGCACTTCCGCAGCCAGTGCGTGGATGGTGCCGGGCTCAACTGTATCGCCTGCGCTGACGGCGGCCAGCAGGGCCTTGACGCCGGCAGTGGCGACGCTGTTCAGAACGGTAATGGCCGAATCGAATTCGGTGCGAATGGCTGGCGGGCACATTTCATAGGCCGCCACCACTAAAGCCCAGTCGCGGAAGCCGCTGGCGGCGAAATGCTCCTCATAGGAGCGGGCAGACCAGTCCTCCAGCTCTTCCAGCATGTCGGGGTCGTCTGCCGCCAGATCGAGCAGCATGGACAGTTCATTGTATTGATTGAGGAAGTCGGTCGATAGACCCGTGTCCGGATTGACGGTGTGGACCTGCGCCGCAATATCGGCGAGCGAGACCGGCGGCGTCAGGGCAGGCTGCGCAAAGGGCAGTTTGTCTGCGCCGCACAAACGGTCAATCGAAGCCAGGGCAGATTGCTGGTTCAAGGGGTAATCGTCCTGTTCCGGCCGCTTTGCATTACCAAAGTCGTCATCTGAGCATTGTTGTATTGGTGTGATGGTAGGTCTGGTGGGTAAACAGCCTATTAAGCCCAAAAATGTTGGAAGTATCGCAGCCTTTGCTGTCAGGAATTCAGGCGTTATCGGCGTGAAAATATTGCATTGCAATATGAATGATGCGGTGCGATAAAGTGGGTCTGCCGAATAGGCGATTCTCCCCAAGATAGTCTTGGGCCGGGCATTTTGTCCGGCCTTTTTTTTGGCCTGAAGTCGGCGCAAAGCCCTGGGTTCGGGGTCTGCTCGGGGTGCGCAATAATTCGTGTGTCTTATGAGCAACGTCGTGCCAAACGTGCATCGTTTAGGGTGCGTTTCTTCTTGTGCGCTGCACGCAAATCAGGCCCAATGGAACTGCCCGGTCAGCGGGCCTCACTGGCAGGGTTTTGGTCGGTGTTGATTGTCCTGGTTGAGTTGCGTCCTGCATAAGGTTTGCCCCGATGGGGTGAGCCGGCGTTCCCAAGACAGGAGAGAAATCAATGTTCCAGAAAAGCCTGAAGGTCACCCTGCTGGCATCTACCCTTGCCGGTTTCGTATCTGTTGCGCACGCTGAGGCAGGCGAGGCCTTGAGCCTGAGCGGCAATGCTGCCCTCACGTCCGATTATCGGTTTCGTGGCATCTCCCAAACGCAGGAATCCGTTGCCCTTCAGGGTGGTTTGGATGCCAGCCTTACCGTGAGCGAGAATGTCAGCCTCTATGCTGGCACCTGGGGCTCGACGGGTGACAAGAACACCATCGGCGCATCCGAGATCGACGTTTACGGCGGCATCGCGGGCACGGCCGGTCTGGTGACCTGGAGTGTGGGCGCGATCGGCTATCTCTATGCAGATGCTGCGGATCTCGACTACTACGAAATCAACGGCGAGGTCGGCATGGACTTCGGCCCGGTGAGCGCGGCGGCGGGTATTTACTATGCGCCCGACCAGGCAAACCTTGGCGATGAAGACGGCGTTTATGTTTACACCATCTTCAGCTCGGCCATTCCGAATTCGCCGGTGACGCTGAAAGCGGGGGTTGGCTACGAAGACAACGCCTTCTGGAATGGCAAGTGGGATTGGACCCTTGGCGCTGATATCGCATACAAGCAGTTCACGTTCGGCATTGCCTATGTGGACACCAACAAGGCGTCTCCTTACTTCTCGGATGGCGGGAAGCTGAAGCGCGCAGGCGATGCCGCCGTCATCTTCACCATCGGCGCGAGCTTCTAGCTCTCGCCTGAATCACTTCTCGATC
>JAEZBH010000032.1 GCA_023427285.1 Pseudomonadota bacterium | reverse complement strand
TGCTCTACCGCACCAAGCCGTGGATTTCGGTTGAGGACTGGATGGCCCTGTCCGTCGTCCGCCTGAAGGATGCGGTAAAAGACTATCTGGACGGCACTGCGCCGTTCATCGCCAAGCTGCACCCTGAATACGCCAAGGGCCAGGATTACGACGTGCTCGCCCGCGTGGATGAATGGCTGGGCCGCACGAATGGGAATGGCAACGGAACTGAAAACGGGGGGCGGCAATGACCAGAGCCAGTTTCCGCCTGACGCCAGAGCAGGCCCGCGCTGCTGATCCCACGGCTCCGGTGTGGGTGTCGGCCTCGGCAGGCTCGGGCAAGACGCAGGTTCTGACCGCCCGCGTGCTGCGCCTGCTGCTGCTCGACGTGCGCCCGGAGTCCATTCTCTGCATCACCTTCACCAAGGCGGCGGCGGCGGAAATGGCCACCCGCGTGTTCAAGGTGCTGGGCGACTGGGCCCGCGCCAGCGACGACCAGCTTCGCGCCGAGTTCGAGGGCCTTGGCGAAATCCCGAGCCCCGAGCGGCTGGCCCGCGCCCGCACGCTGTTCGCCCGCTGCCTCGATGCCGAGGGCGGGCTGAAAATCCAGACGCTGCACGCCTTTGCCCAGTCGCTGCTTGCCAGCTTCCCGTTGGAGGCGGGCATTGCGCCGGGCTTCTCGACGCTGGATGACCGCACCGCCCTTGAGGCGATCCGCACGGTGATGACGGCAGAACTCTCCCGCGCCGCCCGCCACGGCGACCACCGCCTGCTCAACGACATCGCCTGCATTTCCGTGGCGGCAGGCGAGCAGAAGTTCATGTCCATCGTGAACGAGCTGATCCGGCAGGGGCCGCGCGTGCTCAGCTTTGCCGGACAGGGCGGCACGCAGGGCATCGAGCCGCGCCTGCGCGCCCTGTTCAGCCTGCCGCGCGACGGCAACGCCACCGACTGGCTGGCGGGCCAACTGACCGACGAGCGCCTTCAGTGGCTGGAGTTGCCGCGCATTGCCGAGGGCTGGAAGCACGGTGCGGCGGGCGATCAGAACAAGGCCGCCCAGCTGCAACTGTGGCTCGCGCGCGAGGCTTACGACCGCGCCGACACGTTCAAGGATTTGCGCGGCCTGTTCTTCAGCGAATCCTCCGGCAAGCCCTTCGCCAAGCTGGCGACCAAGGGCGCGATCACCTTTGACCCCGATATTCTGGAAGTTGCCGAGAAGGCGTTGAACCGCGTTGCCGAGCTTCAGGACACGCTAGCCCGCTTCCGCGCCGTTGAGACCGCCGCCTGTTACCTGCGCTTCGGCTTCACGCTGGCAGCGGCAATGGAGGCGTACAAAGCCCGCGTCGGCGCGCTGGGCTTCGACGATCTGATCTCCCGCGCCGCCCGCCTGCTCACCGCCGAAGGCGCGGCCCAGTGGGTGCGCTACAAGCTGGACATGTCGATCGACCACGTTCTGGTCGATGAGGCGCAGGACACCAACGCGGACCAGTGGGCCATCGTGCGCGCGCTGACCGAGGAATTCTTCGCTGGCATCGGCACGCACGAGCCGGGCCGCACCGTGTTCGCCGTGGGCGATATCAAGCAGGCGATCTTCGGCTTTCAGGGGTCTGACCCCGCCACCTTCATCGAGGCGGAAAAGCGTTACGCGACCGAGGCCGAGGCGGTGGGGGCCGAGCTGCGCCGCGTGCCGCTCGACCGCTCGTTCCGCTCGACCGAGGCCGTGCTCAAGGTGGTGGATGCCGCTATCAACCAGCTTGGGCCCCAGGCGCTGGGCATCCGCGAGGCGCCCCCCCACATTGCCTCCCGCGCCGGGCAGACCGGCATGGTTGCGCTGTGGCCCGCCATTGAGCCATCAGCCGCCGAGGAAGAAGAGTCCGAAACCCTGAACGGCGGGGCCGGAGAGATGGACTGGCAGCCGCCCGCCGAGCGCAAGCTGGCCGAGCAGATCGCCCGCCAGATCGCCGACTGGCTGCAACGGGGCGAGATGCTGGAAGCGCGCAACCGCCCCATCCGCCCCGGCGACATTCTGGTGCTTGTGCGCAAGCGCAGCGAGTTCGTGCGCGCCCTTATTGCCGAACTGGCGCACCTGCGCGTGCCGGTGGCGGGCGTTGACCGCATGATGCTGGCGGTGCCGCTGGCAGTGCGCGACATTCTCTCGCTCATCCGCTTTGCGCTGCTGCCCGATGATGACCTGACGCTGGCCGAAGTGCTGAAGTCTCCCTTCATCGGCTGGAGCGAGGAGCAACTGTTCGAGCTGGCCCACGGGCGCGGCGAGGCCTCGCTGTGGACCGCGCTCAAGCACAAGGCCGATGAAGGCCACACCGAGGAGGCAAAAGCCAGCCTGCTGCTGCATGAGGTGCTGGCCAAGGCCGACTTCGCGCCGCCCTATGAGTTTCTGGAAATTGTGCTGTCAGACCTTGGCGGGCGGGCGCGGGCGCTGGCCCGTTTCGGCCCGCAGGCGCGCGACCCGCTCGACATGCTGATGGAAGCGGCACTCGCCTACGAGCGCGACCTGCCGCCCTCGCTGCAAGGCTTCCTCGACTGGCTGGAGCGCGGCGACATTGAAGTGAAGCGCGACCCCGAGGCCGCCCGCGACGAAGTGCGGGTGATGACCGTTCACGGCGCCAAGGGCCTGCAAGCGCCCATTGTCATTCTGGCGGACGCCTACGCCCTGCCCGATGACAAAAACCCCATGGTGCCGATTGCGGCGCAAGAGGGCTCCGTGCCGATCTGGTACGGCGGCAAGTCTTACGCCGTGGGGCCGGTCAGCCAGTCCATCGAGGCCATCCGCGAGCGGCAGGCGCAGGAACACGCCCGCCTGCTGTACGTCGCCCTCACCCGCGCCGAAGACCGGCTGTACGTGGCGGGCTGGAAGCCGCGCAAGCAGATCTCCCGCAGCCTGACGCCGTGGTATGAAACCGTGGCCTCCGCGCTCGACGCGCTTGGCGCGCAAACGCTCGATGACCCGCTGTGGCGCGCCTTTGGCGAGGTGCGCTCTTTCCATCTGGAAGGGCCGACCAAGCGGTTCGATCAGCCGGGCGAGGGCGACGTGCAGCCCGCACTCACCCTTCCCGACTGGGCCATCAAACCCGCCGGGGCCGAGCCGCGCCCGCCGCGCCCGCTGGCCCCCAGCCAGGTCGCAACCGTTCCCGAACCGGCCGCCGGGTCGCCGCTGGAGGCCGGAACGCCCGCCGCCCGGCGCGGCACGCTCATCCACCGCCTGTGCGAGCGCCTGCCCGCAACGACGGAGGACGCGCGCGAAGAGGTTGCCCGCCGCTGGCTGGAGCGCTGCGCCGCCGATCTTTCGTGGGAAGCGCGGGAGGAGATCATCACCACCGTGCTGCGCACCCTGCATGATCCCGAGATCAGCAGCCTGTTCGGGCCGGATGCGCTGGCGGAAATCCCGCTCTCGGCTGTCATCGGCGGGCGGGTCTTCTCCGGTCAGGTGGACCGGCTGATCGTGCAGGACGGCACGGTTCTGGTCGTGGACATCAAGACCGGCGCGCAGGTGCCCGCCGCGCCGCAAGAGACGCCGCAGGCCTATCTGCAACAGATGGGAGCCTACCGCGCCGCGCTGGCCCTCATGTTCCCCGACAAGACCATTGAGGCGGCGCTGCTGTGGACCGCTGGCCCCACGCTGATGCATTTGCCCGCCAAACTGATGGAACAGGCATTTGACGCTATTGGTTCGTGAGCTAGAACGCTGCGTCCGCAAGGTGGCGTGCTTGACCCGATCCGGGCCTGTACCTACGTTGCGCCATGAATACTTGCCTTAACTGGTTTTGATATCCGGCTTGCCCAGGAGAGTTCCGATGCCGTCGATCAAGGTTACTGACGATTCGTTCGAAAATGATGTGCTGAAGTCGTCCAAGCCCGTGCTGGTGGACTTCTGGGCGGAATGGTGCGGCCCGTGCCGTCAGATCGGTCCGATCCTTGAGGAACTGGCCGACGAAATGGCCGATCAGATCGCCATTGCCAAGATCAACACCGACGAGAATCCGGACGTGCCGACCCGCTTCGGCATTCGCGGCATTCCGACCATGATCCTGTTCCGCGACGGCAAGGCCTACGCCACCAAGGTTGGCGCAGCGCCGAAGTCGGCCCTCAAGGAGTGGCTGGAAAGCCAACTGGCCTGAGCCGGGCTGATCGCTTGAGCCAGATGAAGGGGCGGCCTTGCGGGTCGCCCTTTTGTTTTTGGATTTACATGGCTTGGACCCACATCGCCAAGGGACGCCGGGCAGCATCCGGCGCGTCCAGCCGCCGCCCAGCCCTTCCCCCGCTGGCGGATTAATCCTTGCCGCGCCTCTCAAGCGACTGACCGAAGCGGACAGCCGCAATGAGCAACGCCAGCAGTGATATAATCACAGCCAGCATTTCCAATACTTGCATTTTTCACCCCCTTTCCGCCCGTCGATTTCCGCGAACGCAGAGATCCTTGCGCGCGGATCCTGGCGGTTGTCGGCAGACGCGCTGCCGTTCCCGTCAACCAGCCAGCCGGGCAGGTACATGGGAGCAGGTGAAGCGAAGCGTCGCAAGACGCTTATGGTCGTATGTTATTGTAATTAAACTAATTTAAAATTCAGATGAAGGGTATCCATCCGCGATCGGTGTTCAACCAACAGCATATTCGACCATAAGCCAGTTGCGGCGTGCAAGGCGAAGGCTATGCTGATAGCCGCATTTCCAATGCTGCATGGTTACCCCTTGCACCAAGGCCCCGCGGGTTCCCGTCCTGCGGGGCCTAAGCTTTTTGTGCCTGTATCCGGCCCAGCACAACGGCTGCCATAGAGCGACTTTCGAGCAAAACGCATGTTTTGCGGTTAAGAAAGCGCGACCAACCAATAGCTTAGAGCGGGCAAGATGCTGCAAGCAGATTGCAACCCGCTCTAAAACACGGCCCAAAAACGAATGGGGGATCGCAAGGGGGTCCGCGACCCCCTTGCATGGTTCAAGTTCAGTCAGCCCTCAAGCCTTTGAAGCCGGACGCGCTGAGACAGCCTCAAACCAGCGGGGAATGTTGGTGTGCTGCTCGCCAGGGCTGAGTTTGATCCAACGGGCGAAGTTCAGGGTGACGAAAGCGGTGATGTCGGCGATGGTGAAGCGGTCGCCTGCCACGTATTCCGTCTCGCCAAGGCGCGCATCGAGCAGATCGAAGAAGCGGCGGGTCAGCAGGACCCCGCGCTCCGCCAGAGGCTGCAACTGCTCGGTCGGCTCGGTCACGCCCGGCACAGCGCGGTTGGCGAAAACGGGCGTGCTGTTGCGGAACGCCTGCGCCACGGAATAGAGGCCATCCAGTTCCACCCGGCGTTGCCAGCAGTCGATGACGGCCTTTTCCTTGGCATCGCGCCCCATCAGATTCGGCTCGGGCTGCATCTCCTCAAAGTAGCGGCAGATCGAAACCGATTCGTCGATGACCGTACCGTCATCGAGCACCAGCGTCGGAATGAGGCCGCGCGGGTTGATGGCAAGGTATTCGGGCGTCAGGTTCTCACCGCCCGGCAGGTCAATCTGCCGTGTTTCGATCGTGATGCCCTTTTCCGCCAGAAACCAGCGCACACGCCGCGGATTGGGTGCCTTTTCCATGTCGTACAGGATCATGTGTTCCCCCTTCATATCATATGCCGTTGAGCCTAACCCCGATTGGGGAAACAATAAAGCCTGCATATACAGATAATTCCATCAGCCCTGCAGAGAAGGCTTTGAAAATGCTCTGGCGTGCGCAGGGGGTTCATGTTAAGCGCCGCTCAAATTAAAGCCCCTGATTGGGATACATAATCTGATGATCCATCTGGCTGGTCCGCGCCTGGCACTCCGACGACAGTAAGCTGACTTGCGCCCGCATGTTTGCGGATGCGCATCAATACGCCCTGTCTCCCGACCTCCCAGAAAGATCAAACCCTCAATGCACATTTCCCAGACGACGGCATCCGACCGTCCTGAGATTGAACAGCTTCTCGACACGGCCTTTGGTCCTGACCGGCACACCCGCACCGCCTACAGGCTGCGGGACGGCTCGACGCCAGTTGCCGAGCTGTGCTTCGTTGCTCGCCGCGACGATGACGTGTGCAAGGCGCACCTGTGCGGCTCCATTGAGTTCTGGCCAATCGAGGTTGCCAACCCGGAGACCGGCGCGGCGCTGCCGGCCCTGCTGCTCGGCCCCATTGCGGTGGCGGAGGAATGCCGGGGGCTGGGCCTTGGCGGCCAGTTGATCCGTTTGGGGTTGGAGACGGCGGAGAAGCTCGGCCATCACCTTATCATTCTGGTGGGCGATCCGGAGTATTACAGCCGCTTCGGCTTCTCCAACGAGGCGACTGGCGCATGGACCATGCCCGGCCCGTTTGAGCAGCGGCGACTGATGGCTTACGTCTCGGACCCGGCGCTGGTGCTGCCGACTGATGGCGCGATTCAGAAAGCCAGTCTCAACCCGGCGGACTGAACCCGCCTCAGCCTTCCGCGCGCGTCAGTCCGGCCCGCTCCAGTCCCTTGTCGATCAGCTCGTCCGGAACCCGCAGGGTCTGGCCGATCTCGATGTGCGCCATCTCGCGGAACAGGGCGCGGGCGCGCTCGAAATTGACGGTGGTTCGCGACGGGAAAATCCTCATCGGCTCGTTGGGACCGATGCCGAGCGCCGCGCCGATACGCTTCGCATACTTGTCCACCAGCCCCCACATGTGGGTGCACTTGGCCGTGCCGGGGCCGTTTTCGCGGCAATCAGGGCTGAGGATATACCGCGTCATGATCTCGCGCGGAGTGCGCAGGTTGTGCTTGAAGCGGTAGGCGTGAATCGTGATCGCAACGGCGCGGGCAGAGTAGATCGGGTCCTGAAACACCGCGAGGCGCTGGCGGCCAACCTTTTCCTGCCCTTCCCATTTGGTCCCTTTGAGGCACCAGTAGTTATTGTACTGGT
>JAEZBH010000554.1 GCA_023427285.1 Pseudomonadota bacterium | reverse complement strand
GCTTCCACCGTCAGCCCCCACGCCACTTCCCGCCCCTGCGCCAGAAAACCGACGCGCAGCGCCCGCTCGCGCGGGTTCAGCAGCGCCATGTCGGCAAAATCGAGGAACACGCTCCCGGAGGTTGCCTCGCGTGCGCCGCACAGGCTGGCAAGCCATGTGGACTTGCCCGCGCCATTGGGGCCGAGCACCGCCGTCACCGCGCCGGAGTGGAAGGTCACATTGACCGGACCCAGCAGACGGCGCGAAGGCACATCGACAATCAGATCCTCACAGGCAAGCGTGCTCATGCCAGCTGGCTCCGCATTTTCATAAGCAGATAAAGGAAGAACGGCGCACCCAGCAAAGCCATGACAATGCCCAGCTTCACCTCGGTGCCGCCGGGCAGGGCCCGCACCACCGTATCCGCCGCCAGTACGAGGGCGCTGCCGCCGAAGATGCTCGGCACCAGAAGCGCACCGGGCCGCTCGCCGATAAAGGGGCGCAGCAAGTGCGGCACCACCAGGCCGACGAAGCCGATGATGCCGGTCACGGCAACGGTGGCGCCAACCGAAATGCCCACCCCCACAAGGATGCGCCGATGGGTGGAGCTGAGGTCGATCCCCATGGTGCGGGCGGTCATCTCGCCAAGGCTCAGGCCATCCAGCGCCCGGCCGGTTGTCAGCAGCAACCCGCCGCCCAGCAGAACGAACGGCAGGATGATGAGCACGTCATCCATGCTGCGATCCGTGAGCGCGCCCATCATCCAGTTGACGATCTCCGCCGTGGCGAACGGATTGGGAGCAATGCTGATGGCAAAAGAGGTCAGCGCCCCGGCAAGGCTGTTCAGAACGATGCCTGCAAGGATGAAGGTGGTGACGCGGTTGGTTTCAACCGCCAGCAGGTACAGCAGCGCCATGCCCGCCATGGCGGTTGCCATGGCGCAAACAGGCAGAACCCAGATGGCAAGGCCGGAGATGCCGAACCAGATGGCCAGCACAGCGCCGAACGCCGCGCAGGCGGAGACGCCAAGAACGCCGGGGTCCGCCAGCGGATTGCGCAGATAGCCCTGCAACACCGCGCCCGACAGGCCGAGCACGCCGCCCACCAGAATGGCGAGCAAGGTGCGCGGCAGCCGCAGGTCGAGGACGATGAAGGTACGGGCGGCCTCCTCACTGGAGAAAATACCTAATGGCGAGACCCACACCTTGCCCACCGCCAACGAGACGACCGCCAGCACCAGAATGAGACCGGCGAGGAACGGCAGAACAGAACACGACGCGCTACGGTTCATGAGGCGTTATCCAGAGCGTTGCGGGCAAGGCGAAGATAGCGGGCGGCTTCCAGAAGCGTGGGGCCGCCGCAATAAAGCAGATGACGCGGATAGGGCGAGGTCACCATGCGCCCCTCCAAGCGCCGGAGCACCGGATGGGACAGCAGCCGGTCGCCACCGTCTGAGGAAGGCGTGGCTTCCTCGCCGATCAGCAACAGACGCGGCGGATTGGCCACCAGCGCCTCAAGCGGGACCACGCCCCAAAAATCGACACCATACTGCGCCGAGGCGTTGCGCAGACCGGCAAGGGCGAGCAGATCATCCTGCAATGTGCCGAGGCCCGGCGAGAAGCCGCCCGGCTGAAGAATGAGCGTGGGCACCAGCGGGCCATTCGTTTTCGGACGCAGGGCCTCCAGCGCCTTATCAATACGGCGGATCAGCGCCTCGCCCCGTTCAGGATGCCCCACCCGTGCCGCCACCTCCCTGATCTGGGCATGGCTTTCCGCAACCGTTGCGGGCACGCCGAAGGACGCAACCGGAATGTCCATCTTTTCCATCGCGCGGCGGGTGGCAGGCGAGCTGTGCATGCTGGCGAGCACCAGATCCGGCTTCAGCAGCAAAATCTCCTCCGCCGTCGCATAGGTGACGGGGAAGCGCCGGGCCGCCTCTGACGCAGAAGACTGGGCGGAATCATGGGAGTAATGGCTGAGCGCCCTGATCTGGGCCGGGTCAGCGACCTCCAGCAGAATTGCATCAATGCAGGGATTAAGAGAGACGATCCGCCGGGGCACCTCTGCGGTTTGCGCCGCACGCGCGCCCGCTGCGGGCTTGCCCTGCACCTTGGCGGCCACGACCTCCCGCGCCTCGGTCATCGCCAGCATGGCAAACGGCAAGGCGGCCGCCAGCGCCATGGCCAGCAGCCAAGGCGCACGACGCCGCATTTCGACTTTCAATCCCTGTTCACGACTGCACGGCGGTTGTGCTTCGTCCACACTATCGACCCACGCGAGGCCGGGCTTTTCCCAAAGGGAAACGCCACGGGCACCAATCACCAAGGCCGGAGCAAAGGGGTGTCAGAACCTGACGCGAACCCGGATGCAGACCGACCTGCTCGGCGTCGTCTCACGGGAAACCGCTCGTTCGGCACACCCCGGCCGCACGAAGGACGACTGCAACAGGCAGGTCTCCTGGCTTGCGGGTCATCGTTCGGTGCGCGCTGCCTTCCCGATGCCATCTCTCATGATTGGCCCAGTGGCTCGATAGCGCGCGAACTCGCCGCTTACAGTTGCGGGGGCAGCCCCGGATTGGCGCTGAGGCCCGAAGGCCAGACGCGTCACCGGGTTCCCTTTTCACCCCAAACAAGGGGAACCTGTCACAGGAATTGGGTAACCCCGGCGGCATGAGGCGTCAAGATGGAGCGTCACGAACCTTCGGCAGGCTTGCCGACAGCTTTCTCAGCGCTAACGGTGCTCTCCCTCGCCTTCTCTTTCAGGGCTGGCTTTTTCAGGGCTGGCTTTTTCAGGGCTGGCGGGCGGCTCATTGTCCTGCTGCGGCCTGGAATCTTTGGTGCGGTCAGGATGGGCGACACGGCCCGTCTCGGGATGCTGATCCGAGGGACGGAAGTCCGGGTCCGGCCTCAGGACGCGCGGGCCGTCCACCACCATCGACACAGGGTCACTGGCCGGAAAAGATTCCTCAATCGCTTCGTCCAGAGCCTCATCGGTGTGGGCCTTCTGCTCTTTGGCGCGAGCATCAGACACAGCCTTGTCCTTGTTGGGGTCCGCAGACGAAGGGGACTGATTGGTCATTACACGTCTCCATTCTTGCGGGGGTGTGCAGGGCAGCGGCCCACGCTGCCGCAAGGCTCCCCTCAAACAAGAGAACCGCAAATGACTTCTTCTGTTCCGAATTTCATTGAACCGGCGACCCGACCTGCGTCACCGTGCCTTGCAGAACCAGACGCCCCGAGGCCACATCCATAGGCCGCACGCACACAACTTGCGACGCCCCGGAGCCGCTGACCACCAGACTGGCGGTCATGCCGTCAAAACGCAGCAGGGCCGGATCGCCCAGCATGGCAACGGGCACCCGGATATCGAGCGTCGCGCCGCTCATGGCACTGGGCAGGTTCGCCATGATGTTCATGAGCGGGGCAGGCGCGCCCGGCGCCACCGGGTTGCCAGCCATGATTCTGAGACCGTAAGGACCGCACCCTTTGGCGGGCACCAGCACCATCCAGTGTGGATGCCAGTCTGCCGCATATTGTATGCCCCCCACCGTCTCGACGAGATCGGGGTGGCTGACCAGCGCCAGCGCCAGCACGCCCTGTCCGCTCGGGAACCCGGCAACGGAGGTATCCGCGCTTGTTGGCCAGATGTAGGCATAGGCCTGACTGCCGACATACTTGCCCGTTCGGGGCGGCAGGCTCGTCCCGGCATTGCTGCGCAAGGTCATGCGGAAATTCAGGAAGTCGCCATCGCGGCGAACCTCGGCGCTATGGATATCAAACGTTGGATTAATGGCCTTGTTCACAGGCGATATAATCGCATCGGCACGCGCGGGGCCGACCAGTCCACATGCCGCCAAGCCAACCACGAAGGCCACAAAACGGGTTAACCACATCACGCTTCCCTTCTCTGCCGCATATAATACGAAAGGGAAGCTGGCTTGCTCCGCAGCGCCCTGCCTGGGTCGCCATTCAATCGAAGCCTCTGATGCAGAAATGCGGGACGGTCGCACCGCCCCGCATTCCGGGTATGGCTTTAAAAGCCAAATCAGCCGTCTGTTGTCAGCGCTGACGCTCTGAACTGTCAGACTGCTGCTGCTGACGCTGCGGCGGCTGGCGCTGCTGTTGCTGCTGCTGTTTTTGCTGATCTTTCTGGTCTTGCTGCTTCTGCTGGCCCTGCTGGCCCTGCTGGCCTTGCTGACGTTGATTTGTCATCTCGCATCTCCTCAGTTTTGGCCCCGAGGAATTAAAACGAGAGATTGAAGTTGGTGTTCCGAACTTGGCGCTACACCTGTCTCTTGCATGAAAAAGGGGCGGCCAGCGGCCACCCCTTTCTCTTTATTGCAGTGAAAAATGCCCTGGTTCAGCAGGTTGCCGATCAGTAGGTTGCGCGCAAACCAATAAACGCGCCCCGACCCAGCACACCGTAGCCGCGCGCCACTTCATAGTCGGCATCGAACATGTTCTCGACACGGCCATAAAGTTCCAGACCCTTGGTCACAGCATAGCTGGCGCGCACATCCACCAGCGTGTAGCCGTCCAGCCGGTTGGTGTGTCCGGCGCCGTCATAGCTGTCGCCCGTCATGGTGAGGCTGGCGGACAGGCCGAGACGATCGTTCGCCTGCCAGTTCACCGAAGTCTGGAAGCTGTCGCGCGCACGGCGGGCAAGGTCCGTGTTCGTGATGTCGTTCTGCGGCTTCAGCCAGGTGTAGTTGGCCTTGATGACGAGCGGGTCGATCGGCTGAAGCAGGAGGCCCAACTCCAGCCCCTTGAACGAGGCCCGCGCCACGTTGTCGTAATAGCCCCACTGCCCCGGAGCGCAGTTCGCATCACCTTCCGTGCAGTTCACGTAATCGATCTGGTTGGTCAAATCGTTCTGGAACCATGTGGCGCTGACGCGGATGCGGCCCTCAACGAAGCCCTGATCGATGCCGACTTCCCAGCCCTCGCCGGTTTCAGCCTGCAAGTCGGCATTCCCGTAGATGCTGTAGAGCTGGTAAAGCGTCGGGGCCTTGAAGCCCTCGCCCCAGTTGGCGCGCAGCAGCGTGTCGGTCTGCGGCACCTGATATGCGCCAGCCACGCGCAAGCTGGTGTGGCTGCCGAACGTGTCGTGATCGTCGTAGCGCACGCCCGCCGTCAGGGTGAGGTTGTCCAGCACGGTCGCCTGCCCCTGCACGTAATAGCTGTGCATATCGACCGACGCCTTCAGCGGCACCAGATCCCACTGGCCCATGTTGTTGATCTTGGTGCGCTCGGTCTCTGCGCCGAAGGTGATTTCCGCGCCCTTGATAACGCGAACGACACCCTGATACTCGAAGCGGCGGTTCTCGCCGCGCGTGTCGTTGGTCTGAACACCGCCCTCGAAATCGACACGATCCGTGCGGCTGACGCCAATGCCCAGACGGTTCGACATCGGGCCGTCCGGCGCGCCGAAGGTCACCCCGGCATAGCCGAGGTACAACTCGTTGCGGGTGCGGTTGTCGCTGTCCGCATAAACGTAATCCGGCGGCGGGAAGCCGTCGAACTCGGCACTGCCGCGGTTGTAGAGTCCCTTCAGATCAAGGCGCAGGTTGTCTGCCAGTTCCGCGCCCAGACTGCCGAGCAGGCCCCAGTTGCGGTAGCCGTCCTTCTCGGTGTTGCCGTCGTCAACGTCGGCGGCTGAGACGCTATCAGTGTCGTACAGGCTGGCCGAGAGCGAGGCCTGCACCTTCTCGGTGCCGCCCGCCACAGTGCCCGCCGCGCGCCAGCTGTCGAAGCTGCCGCCTTCCACAAGCGCTTCTGCGCTGAGGCCCGGCTCGCCCTGCCGGGTCAGAATGTTGACGACGCCGCCAATGGCATGGCTGCCGTAAAGCGTTGATTGCGGACCGCGCAGAATTTCAACGCGCTCCACCCCCGTCGTGATGAGGTCGGTGATGTGGGCGGTGCCGCCCGGCGTTGAGGGATCGTTGATGCGCACGCCGTCGATCAGAACCGCCGTCTGCTCGCCGCCAAGGCCGCGAATGAACAGGCTGGTCTGCGCGCCGGGGCCGCCCGAGCGCACCACGGTGACGCCCGGCGTCTCGCGCAGCACGTCAGAGAGCATGGCCTTCTGGGTGGCGCGAATGTCCTCGGCGGTTACAAGGCTGACGGATGCGCCGGTGACGCCCAGCGCCTGCTCGGTGCGCGTCGCCGAGACGATGATCTGGGACAGCGGATTGACGGGCTCTTCCTCAGCCCATGCGGTGGTGGCGAGCAGCCCGAGGTGAGCTGCGGTGGTCAGAAAAATTACGTGGCGGGGCGACATGCCTGGCCTCCCAATACAACTTGGTCATCCTGTGTCAGGGAGGCATGCGCTGCCCTTGCACGGGCGTGGCGCGGTGTTCACTCCGGCCAACGACGCAGCAACCCTGACGGTTGATGTCGCCGTTCCGGAAGAACCCGTCGCACACCGCTCATCCCGGCAGCATGCAAGGCGACGACAACAGGCAGGTCTCCTGGCTTACGGGTCATCGCCCCACCTCTGCCTTCCCAGTTTCCCAGTGGCCTGATCGAGATGGCGCTCGCCGAATACAGTTGCGGGGACAGCTATGGATTGCGGGACCGGCTTTTAACCCGTGCCCTTGACCACATTCCCTTTTAACCCCCTTCCGGGGGGGCCTGTTGCGGGCATGAGGGTTAATGCCCCGCTTCCGCCCCGTCAAGACCGCGCCCGGTTTGCCCCGCCATCTACGACCCTGACATGCTGGACATTTCCGCTGACCGGACCAAATTTACAGCAATTGCGTCGCTGTTCGTTGAAAGCAGGAAATTAAAGCCAAAGAAGGTTGCCCGTGCAGAAGGCCAGAACTAGCGCCAGCCAGAAATCGAATACTTCCCAGTCACAACTTGAGTTTCAATTGGGATCAGGATTGCAGCCCAAGAGCACGGAGATCAAGGCAACCGGCCCACGCGCGCCAAAGGCCGGAACCCTGCATACTGGAGCCCCGGATAGTGGTGCCCCGGATAGTGGGGGCGAGATGGATCAGGATGATGCCCCCACCTTCGCCATGGTGCGCGAAAGCGGCATTGATGGTGAAAAGCGCTGTCTTTACCTGGTGGCCGAATCCACGAACGGCGAGAGCTTCCGTCTGGATTTCACGCCCGGCTGCGTTCCCCTGGTAATTGCCGCCCTTTCATCGGAGCTGGGTTTCCTGAGCAAAAACCAGCCCGAGCGGCAAGACGTGGTGCAGCCGATCGTGATCGATGCCTGCCATTTGGGAGAAACCGCCACGGGCCACCCTGCCCTCTTGGCCGAAATGGAAGGCGGCGGCGAGCTGCCCCTGGAAATGCGTTTGCAGGATTTGCGGCAGCTGTCCCACCAGATCGATCAATACATTCGGGCCAGAGCATGGGGCAGACAGTAGCCAACGCTCAGAGCAGAGCATTCAGGAGTTTCTTCCCCGCCACATCGAAACTTCTGCCGCAGAGACATCTTCCGGATAGCATTTTGGCGAATATCCGCCAGGTTTGACATAGGCGCTGCGGTTTCCGCACTGCCGCCCGTTGCGCATGATGTTGTAAGGACAGGCGCACGGGCCGGGGTACTCGGCAATCGACTGCTGAATAATCCTCTGGCGGATATCCTGATCGGATGAACGGGTGCGGGTTACCAGATCAGCCTGCGCCGGGCCGACCCAATGGCCGAAGGTCGCAACAGCACAGATCATCAGCCAAACCGCAAGCCAGCCGGCTCCGGATAGCCGCAACAGGGTCATGTGCTGTTTCATCGTTCTCCTCCCTCATTGGCAGGAGAGTAGAGCATCTAATTCTTTAAGATTATGTATCCGGGGCCGTTCGGCGCACCCTCGGCTGCGCCCCGCCTTGCAGGGCGCACACAGAACCCGGTTTGGCGACAGAAAAAGATTAATCCGTTAGTAACGGTTAATTTATCCTTCAGCAGTATAGCCGCTGCGACTCTTCTTTTGATGCCTGAGCAGCCCTATGACGCTTGACCCGCTTTCCCTCTTTATTGCGGCCTTGCTTTCCACAAGCCTGGTCAGCGGCTTGCTGCTTCTGTCATGGTTCCTGAACCGTCAGGTCCGCTCCTTGCTGTGGTGGAGCCTGTCATTTGCCCTGGCATCCCTTGGCCTGTTGGGCATGCTGGCCGGGGCCAACAGTGCCCATGCTCTCATCCGCGAGTTGGCCAACGGAGCCATTCTGGCCAGTTATGGCCTCGCCTTTGCCGGGTGCCGCCTGTTCAACCAGAAGAAAACCCACTGGGCGATCATCATGACCGGTGCCGTTGTCTGGTTCACCGCCTGCTGGGGCCTGAACGTGGATGTCTCGACACGCATGGTGCTGGTGGCGCTGGGTTGCGGCAGTTACACATTCGCCATGGCGGCAGAGCTCTGGCGCGGCAGGCCCGAGCCGCTGCTGTCGCAGCGCGCAACGTCCCTGCTCTGCATCCTGCACGGGTGTTATTTCACCCTGCGCCTTGTCGGTGGCCCCACCCTGATAAGCGGCGTTGGCTGGGTGCAGCAGCTCGACAGCCTGTGGGCGCTGATCCTCTCGATTGAGACCCTCGTCTTTGCCATCAGCTTCGGCTTTCTGGTCCTCTCCATGTCGAAAGAGAAGATCGAGGTGCGCCACCGCAATGCTGCCTTGCAGGACCCCCTGACAGGCATTGCCAACCGCCGGGCCTTCAAGGAAGTGGCCGAAAGCCGCCTTGCCGCCAACCAGAGCGCAGGCCGCGCCAGCAGCTTCCTGTTGATGGATCTGGACCATTTCAAGACGATCAATGACCGCTTTGGCCACGACGGAGGCGATCAGGTGCTGGTGGGTTTCACCAAGCTCGTCACCAACCTTCTGGAGCCAGACGATCTGTTCTGCCGCATGGGCGGCGAGGAGTTTGCCGTCTTTCTCTCCAACGCCTCGACCGACCGCGCCCTCGACATTGCCGAGACCATTCGCGCGATTCTGAATAGCCGGGGCCTGACGGTGGATGAACGGGAGATACCCGTGACTGTCAGCATTGGCGTTGTCAGCAGCGAAGAGCGCACTGTCTCGCTGCGCTGCCTGCTCGCCCGTGCCGATGAGGCGCTTTACGCCGCCAAGGCCGGTGGCCGGAATTGCGTGGTGGTGGCGCCCCGGTCAGAGGCCCGGCAAGACAACGAACCGGCTAGCACAAGCGCCGCCTGATGGCGGTGCTTGGAGTTCAAAACAGCAAAACCCGCCTGCGGAAGTCTCCGCGGCGGTCAATTTAATTCAATGATTTTCTTTGATTTTTTCGCCTCGCCAAGAGCGGCGGTGGCGACCCCTACGGGATTCGAACCCGTGTACCTACCGTGAAAGGGTAGTGTCCTAGG
>JAEZBH010000450.1 GCA_023427285.1 Pseudomonadota bacterium | reverse complement strand
GCCTTACCCTGCTGCCGGACTCCCCGAGTCCGGCGGACGGCCCCCGAAGCCCCCTCGCTTCGGGGGCTATTTCATGCCGACAAGCCGTTATGTTGCAGCGACGCAACGTTATAACTGTTGTAAAATTGACACGTCCGCCTTGCGAACTGTCACGTTTCGCCACACCCCCTGTTGCCACCGTGCAACGAGCGAGGCTAGGGAGGCGCCCCCGAAAGTTTCTCTTTGAAGGATTTATTACAATGAAGAACGTTCTCGTTGCTTCGCTCGTTGCGATGACCGTTGCTACCCCGGCTCTGGCCGCTGACTTCACCGGCTTCCGCGCTGGCGCAACCATCGGCATGGCCGACGACAACTTCCTGGGCGACGACGCCTTCACCTATGGCGTGAACGTTGGTTACGACCGCGCTTACGGCAAGGTCATCGCTGGCGTGACCGCTGAGTACCAGGACAGCGACGAGCGCGGTTTCGGCCGTGACCTGTCGATCGCTGCTCGTCTGGGCACCAAGGTGACCGACGCTGCTCTGGTTTACGGCCTGGTCGGCTACACCAACCAGGAATTCTACGGCGAAGGTTCGATCAAGCTGGACGGCGTCCGCTTCGGCGCTGGCGCTGAGGTTGCTTTCAACGAGCGCCTGTTCGGCAACGTTGAATACCGCTACTCGAACTACGAGTACGGCGTTGAGCTGCACCAGACCCTGATCGGCCTGGGCGTGCGCTTCTAAGCTTTACGCTTGAAACGCTTTCAGGCTTCGGCCTGACGGAAGGGCGACCCACTCGGGTCGCCCTTTTTGTTTGGGAATAACTGTCCCGCAAACCCTATCCGTCTTGCTAAGTTCAGCAACTGCGCGTTGCCCACCCCGGCAAACCCGGTATCCTTCCCCCAAAACCGGCCAAAAACGGCCAGGCTTCAGGGCCAAATTTTAGGGGAGGACCTTACGTGGCACACAATTCATCAGCCGCCGCACCCAGCGTCGGCAAATCCATTCTGATCACCGCCGCCATTCTCGTCATCGTGGCGATCCTGGTTGCAATCTATACGCTTCTGGGCATTGAGCCGCTGTTTGCGGGCTTCCTCTTCGCCCTCTACTGGGCCGCCATCAAGGGCGGCGACTTCAAGGAATTCCTGCCCTCTCTGGTGGGCGGTCTCGGCGGCCTTGGCCTTGCCGCAGCCCTCCATCACCTGCCGCTGATCTACGGCCCGACCGGCCTGTACATTGCGCTGGGCGGCATTGTGCTCGCCATCTTCCTGCAAGTGCGCAACACCGTGCCGGTGCTCGTCAACACGCCCTTCATGCTCTACCTGACCGTCGGCACCATTCCGGCTGTCGGCAAGATGGAAGACTACCCCGGCATGGCCTTCGCGCTCCTCATCGCCGCCGCCTTTGCTGGCAGCCTGATGTGGCTGATGGGCCGCCTCAACGGCAACTCTTCCAAAACCCAACCGGCCTGATCCTGCCGGCCTGATCCACACCTTCGGCGCAAGGCTGGGCCACCCTCATCCTTGCGCCCCTTGTTGCGGCACGCTATCCGGCCTCCATGCTGCCGCTCGATCCCCTTCAACCCTTTGCGCTTTTTGAAGACGCCAGAGGACCGTCGTCCGGTGCCGCGCCTGCGCGCCTGCTGACCAATCTGGTGCAGGCTGTCCGGGTCGATGCGCCTGAAGCGCTGGAGCCTGCGCTGGAGACTGTCCGCGCCGCGCTGCGTGCAGGGCTCCATGTGGGCGGCTGGCTGTCCTATGAAGCGGGCCTGCTGTTTGAGCCACGCCTTGCCCCCCTTTACCGCGCGCCCGAAGGCGAACCGCTCGCATGGTTCGGCCTGTTCCGCGATTGCCGCCTGATCGAGCCCGCCGAGGCCGAGCAGTTCTGGCGCACCCAGTCCCCTGCCCCGCCGTCTGCGCCCGCCGCGCCCCGCATCAAAGAGCACGCTCACGCCCGCGCCTGCAACCGGGTGAGCGAGTACATCGAGGCGGGTGACGTTTATCAGATCAACCTGACCTTCCCGGCAGACGTCTCTTTCGAGGGCTCGCCCCTCAGCCTTTATCGCCGCCTGCGCGATGCCCAGCGACCGCCGCACGCCGCCTGCCTGTGGACCGGAGAGCGCTGGCTGCTCTCGCTCTCGCCCGAGCTGTTCTTCCAGCTTGAGAACGGACGCCTGCTTGCGCGCCCAATGAAAGGCACCGCGCCCCGCCACCCCGAGAGTGCTGAGGACACCGCCGCCGCCGCCGCGCTGGCGCAGGACGAGAAGAACCGCGCCGAGAACCTGATGATCGTTGACCTGCTGCGCAACGATCTCTCCCGCGTTGCCACGCCCGGCAGCGTCAAGGTGCCCTCGCTCTTTGCCGTCGAGACCTACCCGACGCTGCACCAGCTCACCTCAACCGTTGAGGCCACACTGGCAAACGGGCTGGACGCTATCGACGTCATCCGCCGCCTCTTCCCCTGCGGCTCCATCACCGGCGCGCCCAAGATCCGTGCCATGGAGATCATTCGCGAACTGGAACCCCACCCACGCGGGGTTTACACCGGCAGCATCGGTTGGATCGCCCCCGGCACGCCTGACGGGCCCGGAGACGCCTGCTTCAACGTCGCCATCCGCACGGTGCTGGTCGATGCTCCCGGTACCGCCCGGCTCGGGCTTGGCAGCGGCATCGTCGCTGACAGCATCGCCGCCGATGAATGGCAGGAGTGCCTGCTCAAGGGCCGATTCCTTGCAGCCGACCAGCCGCCGTTCGATCTCATCGAAACCCTCGCCTGGCACCCGGACACCGGCTACACCCGGCTTGAGCGCCACCTCGCCCGGCTTGAGGCATCAGCCCGCTACTGGGGCTTTGCCGTCGCGCCCACAGCTTGGCGAGAAACCCTGCAAGACGCCGCCGCACAGTTCACCCGCCCCATGCGCGTGCGCCTGCTCGCCAGCCGCCTTGGCGTTTGCACCGCACAAGCCGCGCCCCTGCCCCCCGGCCCCTCCAGAC
>JAEZBH010000448.1 GCA_023427285.1 Pseudomonadota bacterium | reverse complement strand
GTATTTCTTGCCGGTGACGATTGGGGCCTGTTTCTCCCGAACATGCTGATTTTAATTCTTTTCGGAGCCGTGCTGTTCTTCTTTTGCAGGCGCGCAACCCGCCGGAGGATCGCATGATCGGACCACGCCTGTGGGCAATTATTCGCAAGGAAATACTGGCCGTTCTGCGAGACCCGCGGGCGCGGCTGATCCTGATTGCGCCGCCCCTTATCCAGTTGTTCCTGTTCGGTTTTGCCTCAACCATGGAAGTGAACAATATTCGCGTGGGCGTCTTGAACATGGATGGCGGCCACTGGAGCCGGGAGGTCATCGATCGTCTGTCCGGCAGCCCCAACGTGCGGGAGGTTCTGCCGCTGCATTCTGACGCTGCGCTGCGCGAGGCTGTCGACCGGCAGAAGGTCATCGTCGCGCTGCGTTTCGACCCCGATTTTTCAGCCAACGTGTCGGCGGGCCGGGAAGCCGTTATTGGTGCTGTCCTTGATGGCCGCCGGTCGAATGCCGCGCAGATCGTGCTGAGTTATCTCAACCAGATTGTGGCGAACGTGCAGATGCTCACGATTGCCCGCATGGTTCCGGTTGGCGGCGGCACGATCACCACCCACTGGTTCAATCCCAACCTTGAATATATGTGGTTCGTGATGCCTGCGCTGATTGCGGTGATCGGCGCGGTCTCGGCGCTGGCGGTCGTCTCTCAATCGGTTGCGCGCGAGCGGGAGTTGGGGACGTTCGATCAGCTTATGGTCTCGCCCCTGCGCACGCATGAAATTCTGATCGGAAAAATGTTGCCGCCCATTATCGTGGGGGCTGCGAACTCGACGCTGTTTCTCATTCTCCTGCCCACGGTCTTCGGCGTGCCGTTTACCGGCTCGCTCCTGCTGTTCTATTTTGCGCTGTTGTTTTACCTTTTGTCTCTGACCGGCATCGGCATGTTGATTTCCATTGTGTCGATGACCCAGCAGCAGGCTTTTCTGGGCATGTTCGCGGTCATTGTGCCGCTGGTTATTCTGTCCGGCTAAGCCAGCCCCATCGACAACATGCCGGCTTGGCTGCAAGTGGTCGCGTGGGCCAATCCTGTGGCCTGGTTCCTCAGCATTTGCGAGGGCACTTTCCTCAAGGCCATGACCGCCGGGCAGATACTGAGCCTGACATGGCCGCTGGCACTGATCGCGCTGCTTAGTCTTGCTGCCGCATCGACCCTTTTTCGCATGAGGATGGAGTAACCATGCGCAATGGCTTCCCTCTGCTGCTTGCCCTGCCGCTGCTTGCCGGATGCACCGTGGGGCCTGACTATAAACGCCCCGATGTTGCCGGTGCCGAAGCAGTTTGGTCAGGACCCGCCGACAGCGGGGCCGTTGATCTGGAACCATGGCGCAAGCTGGGTGATCCTCTGCTCGTTGAACTGATCGAGACTGCTGCGCGCTATAATCTCGACCTTCGGCAGGCGCAGGCGCGGCTGCGCGAGGCCCGCGCCGGGCGTGACGCTGCCGCAGGCCGACAGTTTCCTGAGGTTGTTGCCAACGGCTCGGTGAGCCGCCAGCAACTCTCCGAGCACGGCCAGTTGCCGCTCAACCGGTTGCCCGAATTCGACCGCACCTACTCTTTGTTCGATTTCGGCTTCGATGCTTCATGGGAACTTGATCTGTGGGGCGGCACCAAACGCGCCGTTCAGGCTGCCACCCAACGCATGCTTGCTGCTGGCGCACAGTATCAGGACGTGCGCTTGCGCGTGATTGCCGAGACAGAGCGCACCTATGCCGAATTGCGCGGCGCGCAGGCGCAGGCGGCGATCCTCGCGGAAGAGGCCGCAACGCAGCGCCGCCTTGCGGCTTTGATGCGCCAGCGCCGGGAAGCCGGGGAGGTTGCGCAGTCTGACGAGGCGCAGGCCCTCGCGCAGGCCCTCAGCGCCGAAGCCGCCCTGCCCGCCGTTGAGGCAAATATTCGCGCCGCCGCCTACTCACTGTCCGTGTTGACCGGACGGCCGCCAGAGGCGCTGCTGGAGCGCCTGCTGAAGGCGGAAGCATTGCCCCGCCCGCCTGAGCAGGTGTCAGCGGGCCTGAGGGCGGACATTCTGCGCCGCCGCCCGGATATCATTGCTGCCGAAGCTCAACTGGCAGCAGCTGTTGCCGAAGTTGGTGTTCAAACCGCCGCGTTGTTCCCCCAGATTTCCCTGATCGGCAACGTGGGTCAGCAGGCACGCGCCAACAGCGATTTTTTCTCCGGCGAGAGTACCCGCTTCCAGATCGGCCCGGTATTGCGTTGGCCGATTTTCTCAGGGGGCCGCATCCGCGCCCAGATCCGCGCTGCCGACGCGCAGGCCGAGGTCGCCGCCGCCGCTTATGAGCAGGCGGTTCTGGCCGCCCTGGCAGACAGCGAGACGGCGCTAAACCGATACAATGCCGCTGTCGTCAGTGCGAAGACTTTGGGCCTTGCGCGCGAGCAGGCGGCAACGGCCAGAGCCCTTGCAGAGCAGCGCTACATGATCGGGGAAGATGACCTGGTACAGTATCTGCTTGAACAGTCGCGTTTCAACGGCATCGCGCGTGCTGCGGCCGATGCCGGGCGTGAGCTGCTTGTTGCCCACGCGGCGCTGGTCAAGGCGTTGGGGGGTGGATGGGAAGGCTTGAGCGGAGAAGCGGCGGACAGGGGGAAGTCTCAGGAGCATCCTGTCGACGGGCTGGAGGCTAGACAGTGAAGTGCAGCGGGAGGGGGCTGGATTGCTCTGCTGCGCATGATCTGGAGATTGAAACTCATAGCCTGCGGGCGATGTAGCGGTCAAAGCAACGGAACTGCTCAGGATACGCAGCGTTATCGGGCAATGCTATTGTCGCAGGCAGCCGTA
>JAEZBH010000403.1 GCA_023427285.1 Pseudomonadota bacterium | reverse complement strand
CCGCCGGGGCTGGAACTGGTGGAGCCGTTCGTGGCCGTGGGGCAATATCTGGCGGGCCTTGGCCTGTCGGTGCCGACCATCCTTGGCGTTGATGCCGCAAACGGCCTCGTGCTGCTGGAAGACCTTGGCGATCTCAGCTTCGTTGCCGCCATCAATGCGGGCCACGATGAGGCCGCGCTTTACGCCGCCGCCACCGATGTGCTGGCGCAGGTTCACAACGAACCGGTGCCGGACACCCTGCCGGTGGGCGAGGCCACCCACACGCTCCCCCGTTATTCCAACGAGCGGATGCAGCGCGAGGTTGACCTTGTGCTGGACTGGTACTGGCCCGCCGTTGCCGGCAGCCCCGTGCCGGAAAACATCGCCGCTGAGTGGCGCGCCGCTTGGGAAGCCGTGTGGCCGCTGGCGTGGCACGACCAGCCGGTTCTGGTGCAGTTCGACTACCACTCGCCCAACCTGCTGTGGCTGCCCGAGCGCGACGGCCTCAAGCGCGTCGGCGTGCTGGACTTTCAGGACTCGCTGCAAGCGCCCGCCGCTTACGATGTGGTCTCGCTCATTCAGGACCCGCGCCGCGACGTGCTCGCCGGGCTGGAGCCGGTGCTGATCGAGCGGTACCTCGCCGCCCGCGAGGGGCTGGACCCTGCCGCCTTCCGCAGCGCCTATGCGGTGCTGGGTGCGCAGCGCGCCAGCCGGATTTTGGGCGTGTTCGTGCGCCTGTGGCAGCGGGACGGCAAGCCCGGCTACCTGCGCCACCAGCCGCGCGTGTGGCAGCTTCTCTCACGCAATCTGGAGCACCCGGCGCTGGCTCCGGTGAAGGCATGGTTCGATGCTCACATGCCCGCCGAGTGGCGTGCAGTGCGCTGGCAGGACGCTGCGTAATGGGCCAGATTCCAACCTCCGGCATGGTGCTGGCCGCAGGGCTCGGCACCCGTATGCGCCCGCTGACCGACGCTTGCCCCAAGCCGCTCATCAAGGTGGCGGGCCGCACCCTGCTCGACCGCGCACTCGACAACTTCGAGGCGGCAGGCGTGGCGCATATTGTGGTCAACGCCCACTACTTCGCCGATCAGATCGAGGCGCGACTTGCCGCCCGCGCAAGCGAAGGCAATGCTGCACAGTACGTGATCTCTGACGAGCGGGCCGAACTTCTGGAAACCGGCGGCGGCGTCGCCAAGGCTTTGCCCCTTCTGGAAGGCGACACCCTGCTTGTCGCCAATGCCGACAACCTGTGGCTCGACGGTCCCGAAAACACCATTGCCCGCCTAGCCGCTGAGTGGGACCCGGAGCGTATGGACGCGCTGCTGTTGGTCATCGACCGGGAAGAGGCCAAGGGCTACGACGGCGCGGGCGATTTTCACCGCGAACCCTCTGGCCGCCTGCACCGGCGCGGCCATGACCTTACCGCCAACTACGTGTTCTCGGGCGTGCAGCTGCTCTCCCGCCGCCTGTTCACCGATCTTCCGCAAGGCGCTTTCTCGCTGAACCTCATCTACAACCGGGCGCTGGCAGCCGGGCGGCTTTACGGGCTGGTGCATGACGGGCTGTGGCACCACGTCGGCACGCCGCAAGCGGTTGAAGATGCCGCCCTTCGGCTGGCGCAAAGGTAACAGGGCATGGCGGAACAGCAGGCAGGTCGGCCCAAGGTTTACACGCTCGCGCCCCATGAGGCGTTCGTCGATGCGGTTGCGCGCGGCGTTTACGCGCTGACCGACCGCGACCCGCTGGCGCTGGCAAGAGCGCAGATCTTCCTGCCCAACCGCCGCTCCACCCGCGCCATGAGCGAGGCCTTCATTCGCCAGAGCGAGGCGCGGGCCACACTGTTGCCGCGCATGACCCCGCTGGGCGACATTGACGAGGACGAGGCCCTTGGCAGCTTCCTCGACGATCTTGCCAACACTACCGACATTCCCCCCTCCATTGGCGTTGTCGAGCGGCAGGTGGAACTCTCCCGCCTCGTGCGCGCATGGCTGAAAACGCAAGGCCGCGCCGACACGCCCGCCGCCGAGGTGCACCGGCTGGCAGCAGCGCTGGCCCGCACGCTCGACCAGCTCATCATCGAGCGGGTGGACCCGGCCAAGCTGCGCGACACCGTGCCGGACACGCTGGCCGAACACTGGCAGATGACGCTGGGCTTCCTGTCCATCGTTCTCGACGCCTGGCCGACGCACCTGCAAGAGCGCGGTCTCATCGACGCGACCGACCGGCGCAACCGCCTTCTGGAAGCCCTCACCCGCCGCTGGATGGACGCCCCGCCCGAGCATCTGGTGGTCGGCGTCGGCTCCATCGGCTCCATTCCCGCCGCCGTTGATTTGCTGCGCGTCATCGCCCGTCTGCCGGGCGGCATGGTGGTGCTGCCGGGCCTTGATCTGGAACTGGACGCCGAGGCATGGGACGCGGTTGATCCGCGCCATCCGCAGTGGGATCTGAAGCAGCTTTTGAACACGCTGGGCGTGGCGCGGGAAGAAGTGCTGCCGTGGCCGTGGGATGGCCATACCGAGCCGCACCGGGTGGACGCCGCCCGCATCGCCATGCTGCCCGCCGCCGTCACCACGCGCTGGTGCGATCTGCCCCCGGCAGACAAGGCGCTGGAAGGCGTCAAGGTGATCGAGGCAGCCAACCCGCCAGAGGAGGCGCAGGTCATTGCGCTGGCCATGCGTCAGGTTCTGGAAGAGCCGGGGAAAACCGCCGCGCTCGTCACGCCGGACCGCAACCTTGCCCGGCGCGTTGCCGCCCTCATGCGCCGCTATGGGGTGGAGGTGGATGATTCCGCCGGTCGCCCGCTTGGCAACACGCCGCCTGCGGTGTTCATGCGCCTGCTTGCAACCGCGTGCCTTCGGGAGTTCTCCGCCGTTTCCCTGTTGGCGCTGCTCAAGCATCCGCTGGCCTGCGCCAACGCCAACCGCGCCGCCCACCGCGATTTCGTGCGCGAGCTTGATCGCCATGTGCTGCGCCGCCTGCGCGCCGCGCCGGGGCTGGACGGCATCGGACGCGCCATCGAGGGCCTGCAGGGCGAAGGCCGGGATCTGGCCAAAATCGGCCGCAACCTTGAGCGCTGGTGGAAAGGTATCAGCGCCCATCTGGAGCCCTTCACCGACCTGATGCACGCCGATGAGGTGGACGGCGAGGCGATGCTGGAGGCCCACATTGCGGCTGCCCAGAAACTGGTGGGCAATGGCGATTTGTGGCTGGGCGATGCGGGCCGGGAACTCTCCGCCCGCCTTGGCGACCTGAAGCGCTGCGGCGAAAAACTGGGCCGTTTTGCGCCGGAAGATTACCCCGCTCTCTTCACCGCATGGCTCGAAGACGTGATGGTGCGCCCGCATTACCGCACCCACCCGCGCCTTGCGATCTGGGGTCTGATGGAAGCGCGCTTGCAGCGCATGGACCTGATGATCCTCTCCGGCCTCAACGAGGGCGTGTGGCCGGGCATCCCCGCGCCTGACCCGTGGCTCAGCCCCGCCATCCGCCGGGCGCTGGGGCTATGGACGGTGGAGCGCCGCGTCGGCCAGAGCGCCCATGATTTCTCGCAGCTTTTGGGAAGCCCCCACGTGCTGCTCACCCGCGCCCGCAAGGACGGCTCCGCGCCGACCGTGCCCTCGCGCTTCTGGCTGCGGCTTGAGGCAACCGTGGGCGGCCTGCCGCACGACAAGGAATTTCTGGCGCTGGCGCGCGGGCTGGACCATCCCCACGCCGTCGTGCCTGCCGAACGTCCGCGCCCGGCCCCGCCGGTGGAGGCACGCCCGCGCAAGCTCTCCGTCACCGAGGTCGAGACGCTGCTGACCGACCCATACGTGTTCTACGCCCGCAAGATTTTGCGCCTGCGCCCGCTCGACCCGCTAGAGGCCGACCCGGACGCGGCCGAGCGCGGCACGCTCTTGCACGCGGCGCTGGAGAACTGGGCGCGCAAGGGCGTGTTCTCCGCCCGGCACCTTCAGGCCGAAATGGAGGAGGTGCTGGCCGATATTTTCCGCCAGCCCCTCATCGCCAACCTGTGGCGGCCACGGCTTGAGCGCATCTCAGACTGGGTGGCCGCGCGCGTGCATGAGCGCATGGCGAACAACTGGACGCAGGCGGGCATCGAGGTCAGCGGCGAGATCGAGGTGGCGGGCATTACGCTCAAGGGCAAGGCCGACCGGGTGGAGCGCAACCACGAAGGCCAGCTGGCGGTCATTGATTACAAGACCGGCAACCCGCCCTCCCACGCCCAGCGCGAAAGCGGCCATGCGCCCCAGCTTCCGCTGTTGGCACTGATTGCCGAGCATGGCGGCTTCAAGGAACTGGGCGCCGCCAAGACTGCCGATCTGCGCTACTGGAAGCTGAGCGGCGGCGCGGTTGAAGGCAAGGACACCGACGCGCTGCTCTACCGCACCAAGCCGTGGATTTCGGTTGAGGACTGGATGGCCATGTCCGTCGTCCGCCTGAAGGATGCGGTGAAGGACTATCTGGACGGCACCGCGCCATTCATCGCCAAGCTGCACCCCGAATATGCGCGGGGACAGGATTACGACGTGCTGGCCCGCGTGGACGAATGGCTGGGCCGCACGAACGGGAATGGGGGCGAACATGACGGTCGCTAGGGTATTCTTGCAGGAGGGGCTTACCCCTCCTGCACCTCCCCTTCCCTTTTCCGTCAGTGTGGCGGAAAAGGGCAGTGCAAGCTGGATATTGTTTTA